>JBBDJZ010000001.1:0-3010 GCA_040879625.1 Minisyncoccota bacterium
TTCTTCCTTCGTATAGTGAGTTTTAGGTATCATGTATCAACTTTTATTTCACAAAGCCTCGTTTTTTAGAAAAACGAGGCTTTGTAGTATACTGTTCCTATGACTGAGGTAACCAATACAGAAACAGGTGAAGAACGCGGTGTGTATATTGAAAAAATGGATGGGGAGAAGGAGCTTTTTGACACGAACAAGCTAAGGGCTTCACTCAGGCGAGCAAAAGCTTCAGAAGAGACCATTGAAGCAATTGCAGAGAAGATTGAAAGCGAGCTCTATGAAGGTATGACAACCGGAGATATTTATCGCAACGCCTATGAAATGTTGGAGCAGACTGAAAAACCAATTGCGGCTCGATACTCTCTCCGGCGTGCACTTGCCGATCTTGGCCCAACGGGTTTCCCTTTTGAATTTTTCGTAAGTGAAATTTTCAAGTCAAAGGGTTATGAGGTTAAAACAGGGGAAATGGTGCAAGGGAGGTGCAGTGAGCACGAGGTTGATATGATTGCAGAGAATGAAAACGAGCGTATCTCAATGGAAATAAAATTCCATAACAGTATTAAAATTAAATCTGATATGAAGGTGGCGCTTTACGTTAAGGCGCGGTTTGACGACATTATGCATGGGCCAAACAACACTACGAAGAAACAGGAAGGATGGCTCCTCACAAATACAAAATTCACGCGCAACGTTCTTCGGTATGCAGAATGCAACGGACTGAAAATTGTTTCATGGAGTTATCCTGAAAACGGAAGTTTGCAGATGATGATTGAAGAGGCTGGACTGCATCCGCTGACTTGTCTCACGACGCTACCCGCACGCGAAAAAATGCTCCTTATGAATGACGGAGTGGTGCTCTGTCGCGACGTGAAAAACAATATTCACTTGCTTGAAAAACATGGACTGAACGCAGAAGCTATCAGTGCAATTCAGGAGGAGGCAGAGAGTGTCTGTAATGCAAGGGTTCCTTTTATTGAAACACCTAAAGAGGTTCTCTAGTAAACATCTATGGCTTTTCCTTATAAAATTAGAAATCCGCAGTATTGCTATATCCCGGACTCAAAAAAACGGTTTAGAGTGAGCCGTTCAAAGATTGATTTGTTTCATGAGTGTCCACGTTGTTTCTATCTTGATCAGCGACACGGTGTCGCGCGTACCTCATTTCCTGCTTTTTCACTCAACAACGCAGTTGATCTTCTGCTCAAAAAAGAGTTTGATAAGCACCGTGAAGCGGGAACCTGGCACCCAATGTTGAAGGAAAGCGGGTTAAAGCTTAAGCCGTTTAATCATGAAAAAATGGACGAATGGCGAGACGCAATGCGTTCTGGCGTACAGTATGATGTGCCTGATACGATGCTCACCGTGCGAGGTGGTGTGGATGACATCTGGGTAGATGCCGAAGGTGTACTCTATGTAGCGGACTATAAAGCGACAGCAAAAGAAAACAACAGCGATGTAACGCTCGACAGTGAATGGCAAAACATGTACAAGCGTCAAGTTGAAATATACCAATGGCTCCTCAGAAAGAATGGCTTTACGGTTTCTGATACTGCATATTTCTACTACGTAAACGGTCAGATGAACGAAACAGGATTTAGCGGAGTTTTGAAGTTTAGCGTAAAGATTATTCCTTATGTCGGAAGTGATACGTGGGTAGAAGAGACGATTCATAACCTCTATGACTGCCTGAACAGTGAAAAGATTCCCGATTCAGGGGTTGATTGCGAATACTGTGGGTATGTTGATGCTGTTGGTGCTGTGGTAGACTCTAAAAATAAGAGTAGTGAAAAAAAGCCAAAGAAAAAAAAGGACTCAGAACTCTTTTAGATTACGAGTACTCGGTGTTGTGAGAGGCATTCCTTCTGGCTCAGTTCTAACGTATAAAGAGGTTGCAGAGAAGGCAGGAACCCCACGAGCGGCGCGTGCGGTAGGAACAATTATGTCAAAGAATACTAACCCTACGATTCCGTGCCATCGAGTAATACGAAGCGACGGTAGGCTTGGGGGCTATAACCGAGGAGGTGAAGGAGCGAAACGTGTACGGTTAATCGAGGAGGGGTACTTTAAATAGAGACAATAAAAAACATGGACAAGGGGAATTACAATATAGAGACGGGCGCAACTCGAGACGAGCTTTTTAACCATCTCAAGAATGAGACGCGTGTACTGCAAAATGCCGGGTTGGAAGACGCTTTTGACCGGGTTGACCGAGCTGATTTTGTTGCTGGCGACTATATCTCTGAGGCATACGAAGACTACCCACTCCCAATTGCTGGGGGTTCAACAATTTCTCAACCAACCACCGTCGCCTTCATGCTTGAGCTTTTGGAGATACAAGAGGGCGAGAGGGTGCTCGATGTTGGTTCAGGTTCTGGGTGGACGACGGCACTCATTGCTTCTCTTGTGGGAGAAGAGGGAAGTGTGCTCGGAATCGAGATACAACCTGAACTTGTTGAGTTTGGGCGCAGAAATATACAGAAGTATCCTTATATCAACGCAGTTATTGAAGATGCGCACACGGCTCTGTTGCGCGAAGAGTCATTTAATAAAATACTTGTTTCTGCAGAACTTCAAGACGTTCCTGAAGAATTTATCCGAGCCCTTGCCGATGAAGGGATGCTTCTTGCACCGCTCGACGGGTCACTAGTACTGTTTCGCAAACGTGGAGATGAACTCGTGGAAGAAAAACGAGTTGAAGGTTTTGCGTTCGTTCCTTACGTACACACAAAAGACAAATAGCCCTTACCCTATGAAAACAGCCTGGAATTTAAAAAAACAGTACGCTGGTCTGAATGACCCCGCACTTGAAAAAGATCTTCAAAAAATTGAGCGAGCGTACAAAACGTTTGAAAAAAAATATCGCACCACGAACCTCTACTTAGAAAAGGCACGCACACTTGCGGTTGCTATTGAAGAGTATGAAAGGCTTTATGCTTTACCTAAGCCGTTGTCCTATTTGTTTCTCGCAAAAACAATCGATACAAACAACAAAGCAATTGACGCAAAAATTGCTACT
>JBBDJZ010000001.1:3110-5094 GCA_040879625.1 Minisyncoccota bacterium
TTTGTAGTGGCACTATTGAATTTCCTACCTTCGTGCTTCTTAACCACGTGGACACCCTCGACTCTCTCTCAACGCTTGCTCATGAAATGGGACACGCGATACACACCGAGCTTGCAAAGAGCAATCGCCCTCTTTATCAGGGGTATTCAACGGTAACTGCTGAGTTCGCGTCAACTTTTTTTGAAGAAATTCTTTTCAATGAACTCACACCCACCCTTAGTCTCCGTGAGCAAAAAATACTTCTCCACAACCGTATTAACAGAGATATTTCTACTATTTTTCGACAAATGGCATTTTTTGAATTTGAATATGCGCTTCACAGCGAAGTTCGAAAGCAAGGATACGTTCCCAAAGAAAGGATTGCAGAACTTCTCAACGAAAAAACACGTAGCTATCTTGGAGAAGCCGTAACGCTTGAAGCAGATGATGGGTATTTCTTTGTACCGCTTTCTCATATCCGTCGTTTCTTTTATGTGTACTCATATGCCTACGGCGGACTTCTTTCTCGACTTATTTCGAAGCGTGCGATTGATCGACCTGAACTTTTTGAACAAGTAACTGAGCTTCTTTCACGTGGCGCCTCAGCTTCTCCTCGAGACCTCTTTAAAAAAATTGGGGTCAATACTGAAAAGAAAGAAACATTCAAAGAGGCGCTTGCAGTCATTCAAGCTGATTTTGAACACCTGAAGAGTTTATAGAATGTAGCCCGGTAAAACTTGACACTCGAGCAATGTGTGCTACTCTTTTTCTACGCATCAGACAAGGCAGTGTCAGATGCGAGGGTTGCTACAACCACAACCCCAGGCACAGAAAGCCTGACGTTCTATAAAAGTAAGGCGTAAGACAAAAACTTTACTAAAGATAAAAGCAGATTGACCAAATAAAATAGCGGTCTGCAAGGCAACGCCACACTAGGTTTATAGGCGGCTAGGCACGTCGGTGAACACCATCTGCCTGTGGTGTTCATCTAGAACGAACTCCAACCCAAACCCTGAGCTCAGGAGAGAAGAGCGAGGTGGTAGACATGGAGGGCGCCACAGAAAAGGTGGCGCACAGAGTATTTTTCTTAAAGGTTCTGGGGTTCGTTCCTTATAAAAACGAACCGAACGAATCAATGATTCAAAACCCCAACACAGACGAACGCAGAGGCGATTCGTAAGGGAGGCAAGAATCATGTAGGGCGTCGTAGAAGCTACGACGCAAAGAGATGCACATTACAGAGAGTCAACAAAATAGATCAATGTCACGCATTGCCGGGCGACCCACTCATTGAGTTGGTCGCCCGTATTTTTTTATTTCATCAAATCTGATACAGTTAGAGCCATGAAATTGTCTGATGTCCGCAACAGGTTTCTTCGCTTTTATGAAAAAAGAGGGCATGTCGTTGTTCCGTCCGCTTCTCTTATTCCGGAGAACGACCAAACCACACTTTTTACTGGATCCGGTATGCAACCGATGGTGCCGTATCTCCTCGGTGCTGAGCACCCTCTTGGAACACGAATTGCTGATTCACAGAAGTGCTTCCGCGCTGAGGACATTGGCGAAATTGGGGATAACCGCCACACCACTTTTTTTGAGATGCTTGGCAACTGGTCACTTGGTGACTATTTCAAATCAGAACAACTCTCATGGGTTTTCGATTTTTTAACAAACGAAACTGTGGGGCTTAATTTAGATCCAGAGCGTATTTACGTCACTGTTTTTTCAGGTGATGAAGAGCGCAAACTGCCCAGTGACGAAGAATCAGTTCGTACCTGGGAAGCGTTATTTAAAGATAAAGGCATAGATGCAAAGGTTGCACTCATGGGTAGTGAGGATGAGGGTGCTACGAGGGGGATCCTCAGTGGTGAGCGTATTTTCGGCTATAACGCAAAGAAAAACTGGTGGAGTCGAGCGGGAGTCCCAGAACTTATGCCTGTTGGTGAGCCGGGTGGCCCAGATAGTGAGATTTTCTATGAGTTCACTGATATAGAACACGACAAGC
>JBBDJZ010000001.1:5194-9213 GCA_040879625.1 Minisyncoccota bacterium
GGTGGCCCAGATAGTGAGATTTTCTATGAGTTCACTGATATAGAACACGACAAGCGTTACGGTGAGCACTGTCACCCCAACTGTGATTGCGGTAGATTTCTTGAAATAGGGAACTCCGTATTTATGCAATATGTTAAGACTCATGATGGATTTGAGAAACTACCAAAAGAAAACGTTGATTTTGGTGGAGGTCTTGAAAGAATGACAGCGGCAACAGAGAATCTGAGTGATGTATTTCTCATCGATATTTTTAGGTCAATAATTGCAGAATTAGAAACTAAAGCTGAAAAAAAATATAGTGAAGAATCTGCAAAAAAGTCGTTTAGAATTGTTGCTGATCATATACGAGGTGCTGTCTTTATGATTTCAGACGGAGTCCTACCGAGCAATACTGATCAGGGCTATTTTATTCGTAGACTTATTCGTCGAGCTGTTCGACATGCTGATATTCTTGGTGTTGAGAAAGGCGTGCTCTCTCTGCTTGCTCAAACTGTTTGCGAGGAATACAGAGGCAGCTATCCGGAACTGCTTCGTAATCTTAAAGTTATTCGAAAAGCACTCGATGATGAGGAGGCGAAGTTTCGGGTTACGCTTGAGCGTGGCATGAAGGAGTTTGAAAAAATTGCCCGTAACGGAAAACAGATAAGCGGAGAAGACGCGTTCGTGCTTTTCTCTTCGTATGGTTTTCCTGTCGAACTCTCTGGAGAAATGGCAGAGGAGCGAGGGCTTTCTTTAGATTTCGAAGCCTTTTCAAAAGCGTTTAAAGAGCACCAAGAGACATCACGCATTGGCGCAGAAAAGAAGTTCAAAGGAGGACTTGGTGATTCGAGCGATGCTTCTGTGCGGTACCACACAGCAACACATCTTCTTAATGCAGCGCTTAAAAGTGTGCTTGGTGAACATGTAGAGCAAAAGGGCTCAAACATAACCCCAGAACGTATGCGGTTTGACTTTACACATGGTGAAAAACTATCGGAGGAAGAAAAAATAAAAGTTGAAGAGTTTGTAAATTCTGCAATTAAAGAGGGTCACCTTGTGCGCTCAAAAGAAATGAGTCTTGAGGACGCGCGTTCAATGAATGCCGTTGGAGTGTTTGGTAGTAAATATGGTGAAAGAGTTACTGTGTACACTATTGGAAAAGAAAGTGAGCCTCTTTCTGTAGAAATATGCGGAGGGCCACACGTAGAAAATACTTCTGAGCTTGGGACTTTTCGTATTGTTAAAGAAGAAGCATCCTCAGCTGGAGTTCGTAGAATTAAAGCTGTTCTTGAATAAATAAAAATCCACAGAAAAGTTCAAGTGTTTTGCACGGAGTACGGTATACTTAAGGTGCAATGGGGTTTTTTGGTAATCATAAAAACAAGAGCGAGGTGACGCTTATTTTTGATATAGGCTCATCATCGGTTGGTGGTGCGCTTGTTCAGTATGAGGAGGATAAGCTTCCGCTCATTCTTTTTTCTGTTCGCAAGGAGATTCTTTTTAAAGAAGATTTTGATTTTGATGAATTCTACGCATCGATGCTTCGTTCACTTGAAGAGGTTACGATAGACGTCCTTTCTTCGCTTTCCAGCTCTGTTGAAGACGTAGCGCAATCGCTAAGCCAGTCGAGTAAGAGAATACTCGGCAGGGGTTCACAAAGACAGATTAAAAACGTGTATTGTGTTTTCTCTTCACCCTGGTATGTTCCTAAGATTGTTGATCTTAGTAATGATTATGGGAAAGAGGTTCCTATTACCCCCGATGTTGTGTGGGAGTTTGTTAAGGGAGCTGCGCGAGGAGTAAAAGAGAGTTTCGCTGACCCGCAATCTATCGGTATTTTAGAAGAACGGGTACTCGAGTACCGGCTCAACGGCTATCGAATAGACGACCCGATTTCACTACGGGCAAAAACAGCAGACCTCAAACTGTATCTTTCTGTTGTGTATAAGCAGACAATGAGTGCAATCAAGGCTCCTATACGAAAAATAGTTTCATATCGAAAAATCCGATCCTTCTCATTTTTGATGATTTTTTTCTCTCTTATGCGAGACGTTCATCCAGACAGGAATTCATTTATTACGTTTGATATGAGAGGGGAGGTGACAGAAGTGGGAGTAACGAACGACGATGTTTTGACTCATGCTTTTTCTGTTCCTTGGGGAAAACATACGCTGCTCCGAGATTTAGCTGCAAAGCTTCACATAGAACTTTTTGAAGCATCGGCAAAACTTGCTCTTTTTCTTTCTGGAAAGCTCGAAGGAGAAACACAGAAAGAGGTGGGATTTCTTATTGAAGAAGAAATTTTGCACATTCGAGCTATGCTCAAAGAGAAACTCGCTGGTGAAATCTATCTTCCAGATCAGGTATATGTTTTATCTGATCAAGACATTGAAACAGTTGCTGAGCGAGCGGCCCGCTCTCTCTATGAAGACACTCTTGTTTCTCCTGAAATAGCCATTCTTTCTGATCAATACTTTGAAAACCATGCAACGTTTTCTAAATCTCGATACGCTGACCGTTTTCTCGTTGTCCAAGCGCTCTATTTTAGAAATTCAGACATCACAAAACGTGAATAAGTGAACTGAAAAAAAGAAAACAATAGGGTATACTGTAACTAAGAATAAAATTATGGAAGAAGAAAACACAGAAGAAAACTTTGCTGAACGAAGAAACTCAGAAAGACGACGTTCAATTCGAGACGTTAAACTAAGTGAGGAGCTACTTTCGCACAAGGCCCAATTTCAAAGACCGCAAATGCACACAGAAAGTAAGGAGGGTCGGCCACATCACCACAGGCGTGGCACTCGGTATGCGGGGTATGTCATCGGAATTTTCCTTATCACCGTTCTTATTTTTGGAGGTTTTCTTGCAACCTCGTACTTTTCGAGCGCAACCGTTACGATTGTTCCACGAACTGAGTCAGTTGTTGTTAATGAAGAACTTGTGGTATCTGGTGACCAGGGTGGAGGACTTCCTCTTGCCTACGAAGTTTTCAGTGTTGATGAGGAGGTGTCGCAATCTCTAGAAGGAGAAAGTGAGGAAGAGGTTGAGCGAAGCGCAATGGGGCGTATCGTTATCTATAACGCGCACAGCGAGGAGAACCAAGCACTCATAACAAACACACGCTTTAAAAGCGCGAATGGCAATATCTATCGCATCGGTAGCTCAGTTGTTGTTCCAGGAATTCGAAATGATGGGTCACCCGGGTCTCTCGAAGTCACCGTAACCAGTGACGGGGTTGGTGAGAAATATAATTTAACCAGCGGAAGACTTACCATTCCCGGACTTGAAGGAACTGATTTGTATGATGGCATGTATGCAGAGGTTAAAGAGCCTCTTACGGGAGGATTTGTTGGGGTGGTTCAAACAGTTGATGCGGATGATGAAGAGGAGGCTCGTGAACAAAACCGGGTAGAACTTGAAACGCTACTTAATGCACGAATCACAGAGGTTCTACCACCAGAGTATCTTTTTGTTCCTGGTAGCATCGTTGTTGAATTTACGGAACTTCCGAATACCTCGGAAGATGATGCTGTTGAAGTTACCACTCGTGGAACCCTGTATGGTGTTATGTTTAAACAAGATTTGCTTGCGAGTTATATTGCGAACAATTATCTAGATGGATACAACAATCAGCCTCTTCTTTTTAGCGACCCCTCATCGCTTACGTTTTCTTTTGAAGACGAAAGTATAGAGCTTTCAGACATACAGGATGAACTTGAAATGACAATAGAGGGCAATGTTGAACTTGCCTGGGTTGTAGAAACGGCTCGCGTAAAGGAAGTCCTTGCAGGAACAAAGCGGGGCGAATTCCAAACGAACGTTTCTGCTATTCCTGGTGTTCATAGTGCACGTCTCGAGCTCGTTCCTGGTTTTGCAAGGTCAATTCCAAGTAATCCTGACAAAATTCAAGTTCTTCTAGAGACTGAGTTATAACGCAAGCTTCTGTAGAGGGGTAAACTGGACGTGCGCACTTGACGGATGAGGCTCTTTTCTGTTACACTTGCCTCTGTATCAATTACGTTTAATGCCGAAGAAAA
>JBBDJZ010000002.1:0-9211 GCA_040879625.1 Minisyncoccota bacterium
ATTATCATTCTCGCTCGGTACCTCTCCTCTACCCCGCTGTGTATATTCTTTTGTTTAAACGAGACCTTTTTAGATACTCGCAACAAACATAACTGCTCATGTAATAGTATTACACACTTTACCCTTTTAATCAAGGGCAAATCTCCACAGTCACAACTTCTATTCCACGGCTAAATGAAATGGAATTCTTCAAAGACACTTTGATAGAGCCGTATTGTACGATCAACTTCCCTCTTTGATAAAATATACTCGTTTCCTTTATGAGCTATTTCGTTACGAACCTTATGAGCATCCCACGCATTGTCAATTGTGTTAAAGTCACTTTTTTCAACACTTTTGAGCTTTATCCCAAGCGTTTCACCCTCATACTGCATTCGTGTCATCATGTCGTTAAGCATGATATCGGCTTCCATAATAGCAACCCTCCAGTCCTGTTCTGATTCAGACTGAACAAGAGACAGTACGTGCTCCCAACGTGGGTTTACAATGGTTACGGGTTCTGTCTCCGCCACAGATACCGGGACCTCTGCTTCTTTCAGTGCCTCCTTCTCCTTTTTTCTAATGTGGTTAATACGAATAGTTGAGTAGACAATCCCAAGAATGAGAAAGATGCTTACAAAGAGCGATACTACCTGCAACCAAAAAAAGAACGCGGTAAAGAAGTCACCAAGTCTTTCTCCAAGATTAGGAAAAGATTCAGCTATGTTCCTGTACGAAAACGGAGAGGGTGGGAGTTGGTGTGGGTCCGAATTCATATACTAGATAATCTTTTCAGAATCTTGCCCTAAAGTAAAGAGCGACAAGTCTTTCTTATACGGAGCGATGAACTGCAAGCCGAGAGGAAGTGCTTTCCCTTCTCGCTCTACGGTTCCTGACGGGATTGATATTGCAGGTAAGCCGGTAATAGAAGCGGGCACAGTAAAGATGTCTGCGAGATACATTGCAAGCGGATCGTTTGTTCTTTCTCCGATTTTAAAGGCGGGCGTTGGAGTGGTAGGAGTTGCGATAACATCCACTGTTTCAAACGCAGTATCAAACCCTTTCCTAATCACCCCCCGAAGCGCCTGAGCTTTCCTGTAGTAGGCGTCCGAGTATCCAGCTGAGAGTACATACGTCCCGAGCATAATTCGCCTACGAACCTCATCCCCAAACCCCTCTCCGCGTGACTTCGAATAGAGCTCAAAAAGCGTATCTGTTGCGACACTCTTTCCGTATCGCACCCCATCGTAGCGAGCAAGATTGCTCGACACTTCAGCGGGCATGACAACGTAGTAGATTGCAAGTGATTTTTCAACGTGCTCAATATCAACGTCTTGTATGGTATACCCCCCTGAGGCAAGAGCGTCCATCGCTCGATTGAAATTTTCAAGCACGTCTGAGTCTATCCCTTCTCTTTCAATAAGGTTACGTGGGATGCCAATCGTCCGAACTGGCGCTACCTCTTCATCAATATCAATCGAAGTGCTGTCACGTACATCTCTACCGCGCACCACATTAAAGGCGGTACGTGCCTCTTTTACTGAGAGAGTAAGGATACCCGCCTGATCAAGAGAGCTCCCCATCGCTATTAATCCGTATCGAGAAATTGCTCCGTAGGAGGGTTTAAAACCAACAACGCCACAGAACGCTGCGGGCTGTCGCACCGATCCCCCGGTATCAGTTCCAAACGCAAGAGGCACGAGTCCCTCCGCTACGGCAGCGGCAGAGCCACCAGATGAACCACCAGGGACACGCGTGAGATCGTGCGGATTCTTTGTTTTTTTGTACGCTGAATTTTCTGTTGAAGAACCCATCGCAAACTCATCCATATTGGTTCGACCCACAATTACTGCTCCCGCATCCAGAAGTCGCTCTACCACCGTTGAGGAATAAGGAGCGACATAGTTTTCAAGTATTTTAGAACCGGCAGACGCGTGATGCCCTTCGTAGAGGATATTATCTTTAATTGCGACAGCCAGGCCCGCGAGCTCTCCGGTATCTCGTGATTCACCAACATCAAAAATCTCAAGGAAAGCGTCTGTTTCACTTTTCTCAAGTTTTTGCTTAAGAGTCTTTATGAGAAGCGAGTTATTCATCTTGTGAGAGGATTTTTGGAACCTTAATATACGCACCTTCTTTTTTTGGAGCTGCAGAAAGAAGTGAGTCGGTGTAGCTAAAGGGTTCGTTTGTTATTGCATCTTCCCTGAAAATATTCACCTCTTCCGCGCCACGCTCACTGGTTTCAATATTAATTGAGTTGATGGATTCAACATAGTTAAGAACTGATGAAATATCATCTTTAAATTTCTCCACCTCACCCGAAGAAAGCTCGAGACGAGCCAACTCAGCGAGATTTTTTACCTCTTCTGTTGAAATCATATTTGAAATAGTAGCATATTTCTTAACCGTAAAAGCGGATTCTACCATAAGACTTGCCAAAAAGGGGGTTTTAAAATATATTTCACCCGGAGGTCCTTCCTGTGGGTAAAGAAGCAGTAAGAACAGAGCGGTTGCTCTTAAGCGGTCAGAGAAGTTCTCATGTTTCGTGCAAAACTCTCGCGAGCGATCCTCAGATGGCCGCGATACTTACGATTACGCCCAAAGACACATCAGCACCGTTTCGCTACCTTCGCGCAACCTATTTCCCGGAAGAAGGCAGATTTAAATTCTTTGTGTATCAAAAGGGAGATACAAGACTGTCGTTCGCAGGCGTCTACCAGGATGGAAAGTTTTCGGGGGATTCCAACGTCGGAGATTTCGAAAGAGATGTTATTACCTGGGTTTGTGGGGGCGGACTTCCGGAAATAGTGGAGGTAATACCAGCAGTGTATTCCTCACACACAAAAGCGCAAAACCAAGAAAGCTAGTACATTCAGGGAGTCTGTCCAAAAACAGACTCTCCTTTTTATATGTCATACCATGATATAATTATCCAAATGGGCAAAAATAGAATTACATCACTCAATGACCTTTCCCTTGAGCCGAGAGACACTCCTTTCCCATCTCCCTCAGAGTGGCGAGACCAATTTATATACTTCCTTCTTGTCGATAGATTTAATGACGGAAAAAGACGCCCACAATACGATTCAAAAACAACATTACAAAACAGAGACGCGAGTAACGGCGAGAGATTTCAAGGTGGAACTATCTCGGGAATCACAAAGCGCCTCTCGTACATAAAAAATCTTGGCGCAACTGCTGTATGGATTTCACCAGTTTTAAAAAATAGAATCGAGGATGAGTACGGATACCACGCCTACGGAGTGCAGAACTTTTTAGAAATAGACCCGCGGTTTGGTTCGACCGAAGACTTTAAAAAGCTCGTACAAGAAGCGCACAAACAGGGACTATACGTCATCCTAGATATCATTATTAACCACACTGGCAACAACTGGGGGTACGTCAATGATATGGAGCCGGGATTTCGCACAGACGGCAAGCCGTATGAGTTTGGCTTTTGGCGACGACAACACGCTGGCGGGACAGAGTCGCATGGTGAACACGATGCAGTCTGGCCAGTAGAGTTCCAAAACCCAGACTGGTATCAACGGTTTGGAAGAATTGGTAACTGGGAGGACAAAAATGAGGCACAAAACGGCGACTTCTTTGGCTTTAAAGAGCTCAACCTCAACCACCCTGATGTTATTGATGCACTTGTAAAGGTCTATTCATACTGGATTGCAGAGACTGATTTAGATGGATTTAGAATTGACACAATCAAACACGTCTCAAGCGATTCAACAGCAATTTTTTCCTCTCGCATTCAGGAGTTTGCAAGGCGCATAGGCAAGCAAAACTTTTTTGTATTTGGCGAGGTTATTGGAAGCGACGAAACAATCAAAGAGTACCTAATCCCGAAGCAAATTCCTGGCACACCCGATACGCTCAGCACGCTCGACGCTGCGCTCGACTTCCCTCTTTATTTCTTTCTTGAAGAAGTTATAAAGGGATTTTGTGGACCCGAGGTACTCAGCGCACGATATGAAAAACTTCACGGCCTCTACCCAGAAACTGACGTCAGTGATTCTTTCGTACGGTTCATTGATAACCACGATCAGGTCGCTCGCAACTCAAAACGGTTCCTCTATCATTCATATCCGGAGCAAGCTGTTTTGGGTATCGGATATCTCCTCACGTCGCTCGGCATCCCTTGTATATACTATGGAACCGAACAAGGCTTTGATGGTGGAGAGGGGTCGGACAAGCTTATTCGCGAAAATATGTTTGGTGGCGAATGGGGTGCTTTTGGTACAACTGGCGCACATTTCTTTAACGAAGACCGCACAATTTACACTGCTATTAAAGAGATTGCGGAGATTAGACAAAACGAACCGGCGCTTCGTTTTGGGAGACAATATTTTAGAAACATAAGCAGAGATGGTTCTCACTTCTACTTTCCCACAGTACAAGATGGCATACTCGTGTATTCTCGGATTATAGACAACGAAGAGATTGTCATAATAATGAATCTTTCAAACACGCATCAAGAATGTTTTGTCTCAATTGACCAAACGCTCAATGAAAAAGACAACGATTTTGTTGATCTGCTCCTCAAACACGCACCTCTTGTAACCGAAGGAAGAAGCGGACAGATTACTCTTCACACAGCGCTTGTCCCTTTCCAGATTAGTATCTTTAAAAAAAGAGAGGTTACCTAAACTAACTTTTTGAACTCGTCCTCATTGAGAATGTCTACACCAAGCTCTCGTGCAGTTTGTTCCTTTGAGCCAGCATTCTCGCCTGCAACGACATAATCTGTTTTTTTTGAAACCGATGATGAGACGGTACCTCCCTGACGTCTGACTATCTCCCCCGCCTCATCTCGAGAAAAGCTTTCAAGTGTTCCGGTAAGTACAACTGTTTTTCCAGAAAAGAATCCGCCCGTACTTCTCCCTTCTTTCTCTATTGTCACCTCGAGAAGAAGCCTGTCGAGGAGCACGCTCTTTTTAACATCAGAAAACCACTCGTGAATGGACTCGGCAACTACTTCACCAATGCCGTTTATGCCCATTAGCTCTTCAGTGCTTGCTCTGCGAAGCTTTTCAATCGTTTCAAAGTGAGTTGCAAGCAGACGAGCTGTTTCTTCACCAACAGTATCAATGGAAAGTGACACAATGAATCGTGAAAACGGTATGTTTCTCGATGCGTTAACTGAGGAGATAATGTTATTAATTGACTTCTCTCCGAGCCGTGGAAGCTCTACTAAGTCACCGTGCTTAAGTTTAAAAATATCATCGAATGTGGAGATAATGCCGTGCTCTAAAAGAAGATCGATGTTTTTTGGACCCATGTGCTCAATATCAAACGCATGTTTTGAAACGAAGTGGTAGAGCTTGCGTTTATGTTCTGAAAAAGAGTTTCTATCTTTACATCGGTACGCAGCTCTGCCTTCAATTCGTACTATCTCGCCGTCACCGCCACACTCTGGAATGTAAGTAGGAAATACGAACTTTTTCTCTTTCCCTGTGCGCAATTCTGGTAACACCTGCACGATGTCAGGAATCACATCGCCTGCCTTTTGCAGAATAACCGTATCGCCAATGCGAACGTCTAGACGACGTATTTCATCCTCATTATGAAGAGTTGCTCGGGAGACCGTTGAGCCTGCAACACTCACAGGCGAGAGAAGTGCAACAGGGGTAACAACTCCTGTTCTACCTATTTGAAAAACAATGTCCTCCACGACGGTGGTTACCTGCTCTGCTGGAAACTTAAACGCAATAGCAAAGCGAGGGGCTTTCCCTGTGTATCCTAGAATTTCTTGATATTTTTTATTGTTTACTTTTATGACAACGCCATCGACGAGGTAGTCAAGTGTGTGCATTTCAGTTTGCCACGTCTTCCAGTACTCAACCACCTCTTGAATTGAACTCACTTTTTTAAAGTGTGCATTCACCTTGAAACCAAGCTCTTTCAGTCTCAGAAGTTCTTCTTCTTGAGTTTCTGTGTCTTTCTCCGCACTTGCTATGTCATAGATAAACGCATCGAGATTTCGCAGAGCAACAAGGCTTGGGTCGAGTTGCCGAATTGAACCAGCGGCAACATTGCGAGTATTTTTAAATGGCTCCTGCCCTTCAGCGGTGCGTTTTTTGTTTTGTTTTTCAAACTCTGACTTTGTCATCAAAATCTCGCCCTCAACGATAAGTGTTTCCGGCTCGGTAAGAACGATAGGGATGGACTGAATTGTTCGAATATTTGTTGTGACATTTTCACCAACTCGCCCATTTCCGCGCGTGGCAGCTGTGAGTAGGGTTCCCTTTTCGTATTCAATCACAACCTTCAAGCCATCAATCTTTAACTCACACGTGTATTCAAGACTGCTCTTTTTAATACCACTCTTTGCAAGCGCTCGCAGTGCTCGCTCTTCAAAGCTTTTGATTTCTTCAACGGTAAAAACATCATTAAAAGACCACTGCTGAACTTTGTGTTCAACTTTTTCAAAAAAAGGAAGAGGCTCACCCGCCACCCTCTGACTTGGAGAGTCTGGGGTTATAAGACTTGGGTACTCGTTTTCAAGACTTACAAGTTCGTGCTTGAGAGAATCAAGCGCCGCAGGAGAAATCTCCTCAGTATCTAGAACGTGATACAGATACCGATGATGATTTATTGTTTCCCTCAGTTTGTTTGCCCTTTCTCTGACTGCCTGCGGTATGGATGCTTTCTTATTCATTCACTCTATTCTACCAAGTTTAGGGCTGTGTATAAACGTCGTAATAAATTAAAGAAAATGACGAAAAAGCATTCTTTTCTTCTTTAGTAACGGGCCTCGAGTCCTCGCTCTACTCTTCCGGGGTCGCTCGAGATACAGGTGTTATACCCACGCGAGCTAACGGTTGTGTTTAAGCCACTTACCCTAACCGTTACGTCTGCACATACGTCACGTACGGAATCTCGAATCTCAAAAGACGCCCCGCCAGAGCCGTCAGATGCTACCGAAATAGTACTATCAAGGCAAGATATGTTTCCAGAACCAGGACGAAACGTATTTGATGGACGTTGTTTAATATCCCAGTACAACGCACACTCTAGACCTGCATCAGCTGCAAAAAACGCCTCCATAGAGCGCTCACCAACAGAGGTGAGCTCAAGCCCTCGTCTAACAATAGATGAGACAGCTAGTGTCGTAATAACAACAACACTGACGACGACAATAGAAAAAAGGAGTGCGAAGCCTTTATTGTTTTTCTGTGTTTTTAAAAAGTAACTCATCATGGTTATTGTATTATCGAGGGTCCCAGTCTCGCAGATAATCAGTTGTGGTGTATTTCTGAATGTATCGCCCAGTGTCAAAACCGACACGCACACGAACAATCACTCCACTACCACCATCTATATCCTCTAGTTGAATGTATCGATAAAATCGAGAAAGCGTGCTTCCTGCGTAACCATATCGACCGGTGTTCGTATCTACTCTTAAAACAGCAGAGTTTGGGCAGTTACTGCAAGGCATGATTGTTGCCGATGCCACCACACCAGGCCTCCCATCTACACGACAACCGCGGATTGTGGAAGCGGCTTGATAACATTGTGACGATATCCCCGAAAGCCAGTCCACCCCTCCGTTCAAAAAATTTTCATCTCTCACCTCACGAACCATCTCTATGGCTTCCTGAGCAAGATAGTAGGATGTAATCTGGTCACGTGAAAACCGTCCAGCCTGCAGGTTTGAGTTCACAAGCATGAGTGGCCCCACGAGCCCTATAAGAAGGATGCTAATACCAACAAATGCCTCAATGACCGTAAATCCTCGTCTCTCCCCTATGCGTAGTTTTCTCAAGAAATATTTCATACTATGGAGTTACGTTAAGTTCACGCTGGGTGACGCTTGTTTGGAGATAAAACGTGTCGTCCGGATTTGAACCGAGCCGACCAACGACATTAATAATGATGCGTGGTTGATCCGGTGTGGCTGAATCCAGCGAAAAAGTAAGCTCTTTTATTATGATGTCCGCGGGCGTAAGCGGGGTGTAACGATAACCCCCTGTGCCAACAACTTTTTTTTCAATTGCGTTACTTCTAAGTCGATAGTATACCGTCCGCTTATCTTCATCTTTAAATTCTATTCGACTATTATTATAAGAGCCGATGGGGAAATCGCGTCCCGTTCTCATCGTTCTCGACATATCCTCCATCGCAAAATCCACCGCAAGCATAAGGTTATTTAACTCCCTGCTCTGGCGCGACGCCTCGAGGATTGAAAGAAACGACCCGGCGCTTATTGCAACAACAGTGGTAAAAAGAGCTGTAGCAACAAGCAGTTCTACAAGAGAAAAACCTTGTTTTTTCTTTCTCGTGACAACGTATTTCCTGCGCTTCATACTTTAGTTGTTTTTAACTTGAACTTGACCCGTTCGGGAAACCTCAATTGTTCTTGTTTCTCTGTCATTTTCTATAATAATTCGAGCGGGAGTGCTGGGCTCTGGATCGGGTCGAAGAAACACGATAGAAACGCGCGTCCTACTTGTCCCGGAGGTAGAAATCGCAGAAATATTTGTTTGTCCTGAGATTGTATATCTTTGAATCTCTTCAGCGGGATCAAATTGCGAATCTTTGTCACTGTCTCGAAAAAGGATAACGTTCTTGGGGTTACTTATTTCAAAATAAACTCCGTATGCCACGTCTGTATCTGTAAACCCGCCGGCAACTGAACTTGCGCCGTACCGCTGGGCCTGCTGAATCACAGTTGCAATTTCGTATGCAATGTTTGTTATTTGAACTGAACTGTCAAACTTGTTTTGCTGAAAAAGGAGTGAGACTGAAAGAATGACAATGATTCCAATTGCGACCAAAAGCTCCACGAGTGCGAATCCGTGCCTAGTGTTTTCTTTTGGTCGTGTGATATTCATCGTTACTGCTTAAAAATAGAGTTCGGCGAGAGGTTTAAAAAAGATGTCGGGGAAAAGATAGATGAGGAGAAATGCAAGTATGAGAAACGGAGCAAACGGTACCTCACTCTTCATTGTAAGCGTTCTCTGACCCTTATTCAACCTAAAAACTGTGTGTAATTTCTGAATGAGAATAACAGTGACTCCATACAGGGCTCCAATCCAGAATGCATACATGAGAGCAACGAGACCCGCCTGAACACCAAGGAAGGTTCCCATGCCGAGTGCAATCTTTGAGTCGCCAAATCCAATCCACATTCCCCGAGAAACGAGCCAGAGAAGCAAAGGGGGTGTCGCGACGATAACGCCCGAGACAAGCTCAAGAATTGATGGAGTGGCAAATGATG
>JBBDJZ010000003.1:0-8985 GCA_040879625.1 Minisyncoccota bacterium
GGGTTATTCCTGACTAAAGGGTGAGTACCCACGTGTTACTACCTCGTCTGCCACTCCCCCCACCACTTTGAAAATTTAAACTAAGCTGTCACCGCACAATCAGTTAGAAACTGTTTTTATTATGACAATACTTCTAAAAACGTTCAAAGTGGTGGGGGGCGTTTGACTTGCATGCCTTATCCACGTCGCCAGCGTTCATCCTGAGCTAGGATCAAACTCTTTGAAAAATGTTGGTCACCCAACATTATAATAACGAAGCAAAAGAAACTATGAAGAATTCTCTTGCTTTTACCGAGCACCCTTGCGGTGCTTGGTTTTTGCCCCCCACCACGTGTGGTGGGGGGCGGACTTGTTTGCTGTGTATTCATTCTTATTCAATTATCAAAGTTCTTGTTACTTTAAGGCTTTCGCTTTAAAGTAAAATGTCCACCTGAGTGAACGTCTCCCATTATACCCATCTGACTATCTTCGTCAAGTATTTTCCGACAATATAAAACCTCTGACGAGTCCGAGGTGAGGGTGCGAAGGATTGTTGTACCGTCTCTAAAGCGTTGCTTCTGAAATGTGAGCTGGTGTAATGCTGAAAGCAGAGGCAAGTGAGCTACAAATGAATCCAGCGCGAGTATCGTTTTCGTGGATTAATTCCACCATCAGCGCAGCACCCTGAACCACCGTTTTTCCAAGTTTAAATCCTCCAATGTACTCTGTCGGACCAACCTGAAAGAGCGGAGCTTTTCTTTCTTTTTCTGCCGGAACATTCACTTTTCACCTCCGAAATGAGTGTATACGAAAATTCAGGACGAGTCTACTTTTTGCTTTTTCTTGTGCGTTCTTCAAAAAACAAGAGAAGTGGGCTTGCAAAGAAAATTGAGGAGTAGGTTCCAGAGAGGACTCCAACAAGAAGTGTGAGAGAGAAGATTCGCGTTGGCTCTCCTCCAAAAATATAGAGCGCGAGAAGAGCAAGAGAGGTCGTGAGAGAAGTGTTAATTGAGCGCGTAAGAGTCTGGTTAATAGACTCCCCCATAATTTTCTCAAAAGGTATGTTCTTTTTTTGCTCCTGCATAAGAGAGAGTCGCTCTCGAACGCGGTCGAATACAATAATCGTGTCATTAACTGAGTATCCAAGCACGGTGAGAAGGGCGATAATAAAAAGCGAATCAACTTCTGCCCCAAACAAGACACCAAAGACTGCAAAGGCTCCGGTTGCAATAAGGAGGTCAAACACAAGAGCTCCGATTGTTGCTGCGCCAAACGTCCACGAAGAAATTGGTTTTGAGATATGGCGAAATGCAAACGCAACAAAAAGTACAATGGATATTACTACAATTGTCACAGCAATGAGTGATTTTCTTTGCAGTTCTGAGCCTATTGTCGGACCAACAAAACTAGACTGAGACACTGAAACTCCTTCGATATCTTCAAGAGCGTTTACCACAAGCTCTCGTTGCCCCTCTTCGAGCGTGGGTGTTTTAATCGTAAAACCTGAATCACCAAACCGTTGCACAGAGATTAAGGAACCTGGTAGCTCACTTTGTACCGTTTCTTCAATTAGCAATTTTGTTACTGACTCTTCCTCAACAGAAACACCAACTGAAGTCCCTCCGGTGAATTCAATTCCTAACTGTAATCCAAAAAAAATAATTGCAAAAATTGCGATAAGAGCAAGTCCACCCGTAATTGAAAGAAAAATATTTTTATGTCGTGCGATATACATGTTACTTCTGTTTTTTATGCCCCTTCTTTGCAAACCGAAAACCAGAATCAAACAGTGCGCGCCTTGATTCGCTGTCTTTCTCTGTCGCAAGTGCAACAAGGAACGTCTTTGAGACTCCAATTGCAGAAATCATTGATACGAGAATACCGAGACCAAACACGAGCGCAAACCCCTTCACAATAGATGAACCAAAGTAAAAGAGCACAACTGCGGAAATGAGTGACGTAATATTTGCATCCCGAATAGATGTCCACGCTCTGTCAAAACCATCCTGAACTGCTTTTAGTGTTGTATTTTTTTTGTTATTCAACTCTTCCTTAATGCGTTCAAAAATAACAATGTTTGCATCTACCGCCATGCCAACGGAAAGAATAAAAGCGGCAATACCAGAGGCGGTAAGTGTTACGGGAATGAGCTTGAAGAGCGTGAGAATTATGACGACATAGAAAAGGAGCGCAGCTGAAGCAGCAATGCCGAGCGCTCGGTACCAGAGAATAAGAAACGCAAGAATGAGGACAAGACCTATAATTCCAGCTGTCACACCAGCATCAATGACGGCTGCGCCAAGAGTCGGTCCAACAAGGTTCGTTGATATAAGTTCGATAGGAATGGGAAGCGCGCCATAGTTTAAGTCACGGGCAAGTTCTCTTGCCTCTTCTGGTTCAAAGTTTCCAGAGATGACCGCTGTTCCGTCAGTTATCGCTGTCTGAATCACCGGAAGCGATATCGGTTCCCCATCAAGAAAAATTGCGAGAACTTCGCCAACGTTTGCGGTGGTGAGGTCGGAAAAGAGCTGTCGTCCTTCTTGGTTGAAATCAATCACCACAACAGCTTGTCCCGTAACCTGATCAAACTGTACCTGAGCACGCTCCACAAAGCTTCCTGTGAGCCCCGTTGGAGTAAAGAGGTCGTCTACCTCAACTTTGATTTGGCCTCCCTCTGTGAGCGATTCTGTATTGATCTCAACTTCGTCTTGCGATTTTTGGAGACGAAAATCAAGTAATGGCGTTTCTCCAATTTGAGCAATTGCTTCTTCAATATCGGTGACGCCAGGAAGCTCAACAATAAGTCGGTCTTCCTCACCACCAAGCCCACCTTTTTCCGTTTGTATACGTGGCTCAGAGACACCAAAAAGATTGACCCGTCTCTCTATAACTTCACGAAGTGCGTCCATAGACTGTGCTTCTTCGCCCGTTGCAACGCCTGATGTGTCAGCATCGTACACAAGCTGTGTTCCGCCTGAAAGATCGAGACCGAGCATAAATCCAAACCGAGAAACCGCATTGTCTTCTTTCTCCGAAAAATAGATGAAGGCTGTAAGGAGGAGGCCAAGAGCAAGTATTATGACAGAAAGTATTCGGGCGTTTTTTATCATTAGCGCCCATTATACTCACTGGAGCCCTTTTTACAAGGCAGTGTCTATGCTCCCTTCTTCTGCCATGAGATATCTGAATAACTTCGGAAGTTATTCACAGAAAGATACTCTTCTCCGCACATAGTGGTAGTAGGTATAGGCAATAGAAAATCCAATAGCAAATCCCGCAATAATATCAAGCGGCCAGTGGATACCGACAATGATGCGAGAAAGGCTGATACAGAGTGCGACAAGGCCAATATACAAACCGAGGTGTCTACTATAAAAATAGGTAGACAACGCGAGAGCCCCATAGGCTGTCGCGTGACCTGAGGGAAAGGAGTCGAAGCCACCATACTCAAACAACACCCGAACGTCACTAAGGCTTACCCACGGGCGCGGTGCCTGAAAAAGATTTTTTAATACTTCTGTATAGATGATTGCAATACATACAGGAATGACGATATGGGCGAGCAGTAAAGCCGACCGTTTCCAATTTTTTTCTCTCACCAACACCCACAAGGTAATAAGGAGAAAAAGTACAACCCCCGTGCCATTCGCTAAAGAAAAAAGTACTGAATCGAGAATAGGATAAAGTCCAGAAAACGAATTGAGTATATAAAAAAGTTGAGTGTGAAGTTCGCTAAGCATGCTTTTTGTTCTTGAGTGAAAGAAGGAGGTTTTCAAAAAGCTTTATCACCGTTATGGGTCCAACACCCCCAGGAACAGGCGTTACGAGCGAAGCAATTTCTCTTGCATTCAGATCGATGTCTCCAGAAAGTTTTCCTTTGGCCTCACTGGTACCGGCATCAATTAACACAACACCATTCCTCAGGTGTTCTCGCTTAATTAGTCCAGGTTTCCCTACTCCGCTAATAACGATATCAAACTCTCGAAGATCGAAAAGATTAGAATCTGAATCAAAAAGCACTGAGTCTGTACCTCTGTTTTTTAAAAAATAGGAAACGGGCTTACCTACGAGATCACCGTACCCAACAACAGCAACCCGCTTCCCTTCGAGACTAACGCGGTGACGAGCAAGCACTTCGTCAACAGCGCCTGCAACGGGTGAATCATACAAGTTTTCACCTCGGGAGAAGAGCTCGAGTGAGCGCGGTGAGATACAGTCAACGTCAAGCGATAGAGGAATCATGTTGAGTAACTCATCTTTGTTAATATGTTTTGGAAGTGGCAGCTGAACCACGATACCATCTGGTTTAGATTCGATAAGCGCAGAGAGTACTTCCCGCGCAACACGCTCTACGGTTCCACTCGGTAATTCATGAACAACAAGAGTAACCCCGATGCGTTCTGCAACTCTTTTTTTAATCGAAAGAAAGGACTGCGTTGCTCTATTATCGCCAAACGAAAGCGCCTCAAGTCGAGGAATGATATTGTCTTCCTTGAAAGAAGAAAAAGATTTCTTAAGCTCTTTTTCTTTCTCGCGCGCAATGTGTCGTCCATCAACCAGTTCCATAGAAAGAGAATTAGAGAAGCGCGTCAGCAATCCTATTCCCAATTACTACAAAATCCGATTCAACCTTACCCCGTGTTGTTTCAGCTGCAGTTCCGAGTCGTATTCCTGACGGGCTTTGAGGACTACGCGTATCAAACGGAATCGTATTTTTGTTTGTAACAATACCCACGTCAGCAAGTTTTTGCGATGCTTCGTCCCCAGGAACACCCTTACCATCCATCCAGGTGTCAACGAGAATAAGATGCGTATCAGTACCATTTGCTACAAGCCGCAGACCTCTTTCTTTTAAAGTGTTCGCAAGCGCATCAGCGTTTTTGATTATTTGCTCTGCATAGAGAGAGAACTCCGGAGTCAGCGCTTCATCAAACGCAACGGTCATTGCTGCAATCTTATTAATGTGTGGCCCACCCTGAAGACCAGGAAAAACGGCCTTATCAATAAGAGTCGAATGCTCTTTTTTTGAAAAAATAATTGCTGCTCGGGGTCCTCTTAGTGTCTTGTGGGTCGTCGACATAACGGTGTCCGCATACCGAAACGGCGACTCGTGAACACCGCCTGCGATAAGCCCCGCAATGTGTGACATATCAACATGAAGCAGTGCACCGACGGAGTCCGCAATCTCGCGGAACTTTTTAAAATCAATCGCGCGAGGATATGCCGTATATCCAGCGACAATCATCGCCGGCCGTACCTCTTCCGCGCGACGCCTAACTTCATCATAATCAAGAGTCTCTGTCTCTTTTGAAACGGTGTACGTTTCTTGTTTCCAAAGCTTCCCCGTCAGTGACACCTTGTGTCCGTGCGAGAGATGACCCCCATGACTTAAGTCAAGTGAAAGTATGGTTTCGCCGAGTGGAACAAGCGCAAGATACACCGCAAGGTTTGCCTGAGCGCCAGAAAGCGCTTGAACGTTTACCGACCACTCTTCAGCAAAAAGCGAGAAGACGCTAAGTGCGCGCTCTTGCGCAAGAAGCTCGACTTCGTCCACAACACTGTTGCCTTCATAGTATCGTTTTCCAGGATACCCTTCAGCGTATTTGTTCATAAAAACACTAGAAAGCGCAGACCGAACATCGTCAGACACATAGTTTTCAGACGCGATAAGGTCAATCGTTTCTTTCTGCCGAGCCTCTTCTTTTGCAATAAGTGAAAAAATTTCTGTGGGTTGTTTCATGGGGGTGTGGTTGTTAGTGGATAGAGCGATTGTACCAAAAGCCAAAGTACTTTACTATTAAACACATATCATTCATTTGTTATTCATATGTACTTATCTAAACAAAAACGTACGGGATTCACTCTCACCGAACTCCTGGTTGTCATAGCAATTATTTCTGTTCTCAGCACAATCGTACTTTTTAATGTAAACCTTGCTCGCAATAAAGGCAAAAACGCTCGCGCTGTAGCTGACGTCAGTCAGTACCTGACAGGCCTCGCCCTTGCAAGAGAAAGAGCCGCAAATAACCAATATCCAGGTACAACTAGCTGGGCTTGCCTTGGAGGCTCGGGATGCATTTGGCCGAGCACCACTTTCACCACCGCCAACAACGAGCTGGTTAATAACCCGTTACGAGAAGTTATGCCTTCTTTACCCACTTCAACGTATACAGAGAGCGGCTACGGCGGATACCAGTATCAAAGATACAACTCAGGATATCGAATAAGGTGGTTCCTTTATGGTAAGGATCGAAAATGTGAAATCGGCGAGCAGACAGGCGGCAATGACAGTATCACTCTCTGCGCCTACTCTCGCTAACTACTCCTCAAGAATATCTCCCCGTCGGATAATCTCTTTCGACTGTCTTCGGTACTGACGCATACTCATAAGAATGCCGAGTCCTAGAAATTCGGTCATTAAATGCGAACCCCCGTAACTCATAAACGGCAACGTGAGTCCCGTTACCGGGAGTAAGCCAATGTTCGTCCCCACATGTATCACAAAGTGTGAAAGAAGCATCGAAGCAAACCCAACCGCATAAAGCGTTTCAAAGTTGGTTGCGCCATCTTGTGCGTGTAGAATAATTCTCCAAATAACAAAACCAAAAAAGAAAAAAAGAAACATAACTCCCACGTACCCCCACTCTTCAGAAAAAGCAGCAAAGATAAAATCAGATTCATACTCCGGAAGGAACTGCAGGCGGGACTGCGTTCCATACCCTATGCCCTTTCCTAAAAGCTCACCTGAACCGACAGCAACTGCTGACTGATAAGCGTTATATCCGGCACCGGTGAGGTCTGCATATGGATGAAGAAATGACTCAAGGCGCGCTTTTTGAATATCAGTAAATCCGAAAAACCAAAGAAATGAAAACACGATAAGCGCGGTACTAAAAAGAAGAAGAATGTGTTTTCTTGAGATACCAGAGACAAGCACCATTCCAAACCAGATTCCCACAATAATAATTGCCGAACCGAAGTCGGGCTGCAAAAAAATAAGAAGAAAGAGAATAAGAGCATACAAACCAGAAACAAAGATGTGCCGAATATTTTTTATATCAACATGCCGGCGTGAAAAGTATTTTGCGAGTACAAGAATCAACACGAGCTTTGCCGGGTCTGACGGCTGGAACGCAAAAAAACCAAAATCAAACCAGCTTGTAGCTCCCTTAAACGTAGAACCGAGTATAAACAAAAGGAGAAGCAGTGCGGAGATAATTCCATAAAGCGTCACGACAAAACGAGTCTCGCGGAGAAATCGCAGGTCAAGAAGTGAGACAATAATAAACACAACAAAGGAAACACCTACCCAGAGTAACTGACGCGAAAAAAACGCACTCGTTTCACCAAACGAGTACATCGTAATGAGTCCTGCGGCAACCAGAGGAATAATTCCAAAAAAGATTGCCCAGTCGTAGTTTACTTTAGCGATTCGCGTGAGCATTGAACGTGTTGTAGCGTGGACTTATTTCAATAATTGAAGGACCAAGTGAGCAGACCGCTGTTCCGATTTCCTCATAAATACCAGCTAGGTCTTCTCGTGTTGCTGCCTCAAAGTAGTACTCCGGTGCTGTGGCAATCCTGCCGAGAAATTGTCTATTTATATTTTCACCGAGACCAATGGTATATATTTTTATTCCCTCGCGTTTCGCAAACGCTGCCTCGTTTTCAGCATAGGCCTCACCTCCGGGGTCCTGCGGATAATTCGCCTGCCCGTCAGTAAGAAGAATGAGAATACTATCTCGGCTACCAAGTCCGTACGAAGGGTCGCCCATGAGTGCGTTGCGAGAAAAAAGAATAGCCTCCCCTGGGTTCGTGTAACCAGTTTCGTCTGCCGGTGCAATGCTGATATTCATAAGCGATGCTTCGGCTGAAACCTTATCAAAAGTAGGGGGTGTATCAATTGGGTCTGATGCATTTGTTGCATAGGATACAATCCCCACCTTGTCGTTCTCACGTAAACTCTTTATAAACACCTGCGCGGCTGTTAAGACGTCGGTGATTGGTTGGGGAGGCGTATCACCGTCGTCATTCATACTGCCTGACCTATCTATCGCTAGTGCCGTTGTTACCGGCTGCTCACACACTCCAGGTTCAATTTTAAAAGGATCTGGCCACGTAAACGTTATTCGCTCACGTGCTCCCGATGACAAGTACTCTATGTCAGTCTTTGACACTGCAACAGGCGTATCGGCTCCGTCGTACACAACAGCGAAAGCATTCACGTCACGAAGAGCTTGAATGGAGGTATTGCTTACGAGTGTCGATATTTTTGGTGCAGTTTCAGAAGAAGAAAGCGTTGAATTTTCAACAAAAAGTATCTCTTCACTCCGTTCACCTTTAACAAATAATGGCTCTCCTGCAAACTCAAACTCGACACGCGCGGGTTTGGTAGAGAGGTACAGAGGTCCTTCAAAAATTGGAAAACTTTCGGTCGGCTCTGCATAACTCACACCCCGAACCTCAGTAAGAATATTTCCTGCACTGTCGATAAGCTTAAACGTATACGGAAGTGTTTGTACTCCGACATCTCCATTCGGATTTTCAATGTGTGCAACAACACTGTACTCTCCTTCCCGTATCTTAAAATACTTCACCCACTGAATTACGAGAGGATTGACATCAACAGCACACACCCGGTTACATGCTCCACCGCAGTCAATTCCCTTTTCTCCGCCATTTCTACGTCCATCAAAACAGGTTGGTGGGTTATAAAAAATACGAAATCCTTGCACGACAGCAACAACAACCAACACACCAACAAGAACACTTGTGTAGATACGTTTTCTACGCTTTGCCCATGGGGAGAGTGACATATGTACTCAGTATAGCAAACTTACCTCTTTTGTATTAGTTTACTGTGGGTAAAAGAAAACACAAAACCTACCGCAATGCGGTAGGTTTTGTGTTTGTTTAAGTGCTCTAAACTGGCGACTAGCTACTTTCGCGCTTGCGCACGAGTCAATCGCCTCAAGCAGGCTGAAGGCGAGCGAGCGCCCAGCACCA
>JBBDJZ010000004.1:0-8752 GCA_040879625.1 Minisyncoccota bacterium
TTTAAGTTCTTCTCGCAAAAGTGTTGCAAGATTCTCGTCTTTTTCAACAGCAATAACACGCGCACCTGTCGCAAGGAGGGCCCGGGTGAGCGCCCCACGTCCAGGTCCGATTTCGAGCACGGTATCATGTGGGGAGACGTTTCCTGCGTGAACAATCTTGCCGAGGATGTTCGTATCGGTTAGAAAATGTTGCCCAAGTGATTTTTTTGCTTGTGGATAGTTAGGCATGCTCTCTTTTTCTTTTGCCGAGGCGCTTCATGAGTACGTTAGTTATTGTTCCCGGAAGTCCATTTGAAACAACTGTCTTGTTAATCTTCACAATAGGAACAACCCCCTTCCCTGTCCCCGTGATAAAGACTTCGTCTGCATCGGTAAGTTCGGTTTCCAAGACAGCGCGTTCCTCTGTTTTAAGTCCGTGTTTCTTTGCTTCCTCAAGTACAACCAAGCGAGTGATGCCAGGAAGAATCGAGTCGCGCGGTGTTATGAGGACACCGTCGCGCACAATGAAAATATTTGAACGTGAGCACTCAAGAATGTACCCCTTGTGAGTAAACAGCATCTCTATCGCGTTTTCTTCAGTAAGGCGGTTTGCGTTCCTCTGCGCTTCAGCGTAGTGGGTTGTTTTTGCCCCCGGAGTATCGCGCATGTATTCAACCGTAATGAGGCTTGCTCCCACCTCGTAGGGCTTCATATCGATGGGTTTTGCAACCTCCGGACGAATAAGAAACGTGGGTACTCCGTCACGTGTCATGCCGTTTGAGCTTATGCCCCCCGTTAGTACCACACGAACGTAACCGTCGTTGAGGTTATTTTCATGAATCAGTTTCCTCACCGTTTCTATAAAGGCGTCTTTTGAAAGAGGCACTGGAATAGAAAGAATGTTTGCTGATGTTTCTAGTCGTGCAAAGTGTGCTTCTGCCATAAAAGGTTTTTTGGCATAGACGCCAAAATAGTCAAAAACACCAAAACCCCTCAAAAATCCAAGGTCCCATGGGCTTATGCACACGTCGCGTTCTTCGACGACGCTTCCGTTCCAGTACACTTTCATTCTCTCAGTTTAGCACTTTCTTTTCTTCCAGGAAGAAGTTACTAGAAATCTAAATAGACTGTTTTGAGAGGTTCTTCTCCGCTACTGCCGTCGGTTTCAAGGAATTCTTCGTCAATGTCAGTGATAAATTCAGAAGGAATAGTACCGTTACGCGAACCAAAAATCGTGCGAACCATTGCGTGGGTCAAATAGAGCTTCTTTCGTGCACGAGTCAGTGCAACATAAAAAAGTCGTCGCTCCTCCTCTTCGCTTTCTTTAGAAAGAGACCCCTCATCAAACCGTGCGTGCGGAAAAAGACCCGCTTCAAGTCCTGTAATAAAGACAACATCAAATTCAAGCCCTTTCGAAGCGTGGATTGTAAGAAGCTTTGCTCCTGATTTGTCCTCTTCAAGCGAGTCTTGTTCGCTCGCAAGGGATGCATCTTCAAGAAGTTTCTCTATTCCCTCCTCAGGCGACCCATCATCATACTTCTGCGCAAGTGTTACAAGTTCGCGCACGTTTTCAAGTCGTTCTTTGTCTTCGTCAGTTCCTCCTATGAGTATGTTTTCAAGTCCACTGGCGCGGATTATAAACTTAATCGTTGTTGATGGAGGTTTTGATGTTGCGTGTAGGGCGATGTCGCTGAGGAGCGTACGGAAATCCGCCACCCGTTTTTTCATTGCGGGGGTGAGTTCCTCTTCTGTATTTGAGAGGATTCGTAACAATGTTGTTTTGCCAATTCCGCGCGGTGGAACGTTAATAACTCTCGCTAGGTCAGTGCTGTTGTCGGGATTGAGTGCAAGGCGGAGAAAGGTGAGTACGTCCTTAACCTCTTTTCTGTCAAAGAACTTTGTACCAAGAACTTGGTGCGGAACTCCTGCGTCAATAAACGCTTGCTCAATAGCGCGCGATTGAAAGTTTGCTCGATAGAGAACCGCAATTTCTTCCGGACGTGTTCCTTCTCTAATGAGTGACCCTGCGCACTCAGCAATAAACTGCGCCTCATCCGCTTCGTCAAAAGCAGTATAGAGCGTAATGTTGTCTCCATCTGGCCCGTTGGAAAAAAGATTTTTTTCTTTCCTAAATGTATTTTTTGAGATAATAGCGTTAGCAACCGAAATAATTTTTTTTGTTGAGCGGTAGTTTTCTTCAAGTACCACAGAGTGTGTGTTGGGGAAATCTTCTTCAAAATCAAAAATATGCTTCATGTCTGCCCCTCGCCATGAATAAATGTTCTGATCCATGTCTCCCACAACACAAATGTTCTGGTGTTTCTCTGCAAGGAGTCGCGACAGTTCGTACTGTACCCCGTTTGTATCCTGAAACTCATCAATGTGTATGTGAGACCACCTCGATTGATAGTACTCAAGTATTGCAGGGTTCTTCTTAAAAAGGGTGAGTGTTTTTAAAAGAAGATCGTCAAAATCAAGAGCTTTATCTTTTTGTAATGCCGCTTCATACTCACGCCACACTCTTGCGACAAGTTCGTTAAACATATTTCCTCGCGCTTTTTCCTCAAATACTTCTGGAGTAAGAGCGTCCCCTTTTCGTCGAGAGATACTAGAAAGAATTTTCCCTGGATCGTACTGCTTTGGGTCTGCTCCAATTTTTTCAAGAGCTTGCTTAACTGCTCGTTTTGAATCGCTTCTGTCAAAGATTGAAAAATGTCGAGTCAGACCAAAGTGTTGCGCGTGTTGTTTTAAAATTGAGACACCGAGGGAGTGAAAGGTGGAAACAAACGGTCTCGAAGTATGTGAATCAAGACGAAGTTCGGAATCGTTCTCAATGAGAGCAAAGACTCGCTCGCGCATTTCTTTTGCCGCTTTGTTCGTAAACGTAATCGCAAGTATTTTCTCAGGAGAAACCCCCTCCTTAATAAGATGAAGAATCCGAGTCGTTATCACACGAGTTTTTCCTGCCCCTGCGCCAGCAATAATTAAGAGCGGCCCCTCCGTTATTTCGACTGCTCTCCTTTGTGCGTTGTTGAGATTTTCTAAGTACTGCATTCAGGTATGATACCACGCATGCACCCCCCCCTCTCTGTCCTTGATGTGGCGCAGGATTAAAATCACAACTAGAAAAAATATGCAAGCACAGTCTCCTCCTCATGCCGTTGACAAGTTTTGTAGATTTTCTATACTTTTCCCTATTGCTGAAGAAGGTTTGAACTGAGCAGAGATACGAAAGTGTCCTGCGTGCATATCGACGGAAACGCGCTGACGACAAAACTTAATTACACGGCTATTTTACCCAGTACACAGGATCCGGACCCCTCTTTACAACGAGGTTCGGTGAAATATAGAACGCAGGTAAAGAAAACGAAGAAAGGTCGAGTACGTACTCTTGCTATCTTAGTTTTCTTATCTCTCCCCCTCCTTGCGAGTGCGCAAGGATTTTTTTCGTCTGCTCAGGGAAGCAAACTCCTGTCAGGAGAGGTTACGAGCGGAGCTGCTCAAAACGCACAAACACTCGCCCTTCTCGATGCGCGAGGTGGTGCATCCTCTTTTTCGCGTGGTGGTGGTGACGTTGAAATTCTTGATATTAGCGCCCTTAAGTCAAGACAAGGACCGTCTGAGGGCGGTGGCGAGAAAATTGCACAAAAAAAATCAGGAAACGTGAGCCTCTATACGGTTCGTGAGGGTGACTCTATTGGGCTTATTGCAGAGATGTTTGGAGTCTCGTCAAATACCATCATTTGGGCAAACGATGTGACCAACAGCATAATCTCCCCAGGAGAAACACTTATTATTCTCCCCATGTCTGGCGTTCGTCATCAGGTGAAGGGGGGTGACACCATTAGCTCTATCGCCCGCAAATATGGCGGTGATGTTGATGAGATTCGCGATTTTAATGCTCTTTCATCAGACGACTCGCTTGTTGCTGGTGAATTCATCAATATTCCAGACGGTGAAGTACAAGAAATAGTCTCTAAGCCCGCAGAGAAGTCCGCGAGCACAACCTCGGCTGGTTGGCTTATTCGCCCTATTTCAGGAGGCGTTAAGACCCAGGGAATTCATGGATATAATGCAGTAGACCTTGCCGCTCCCGCTGGAACCCCTGTTTTTGCTTCAGCTTCTGGTACGGTTATGACCGCAAAGGCGGACGGTGGGTGGAACGGCGGATACGGTAACTATGTCATCATTAAGCACACAAACGGTGTTCAAACCCTTTCTTCACACTTTGGGTCGGTAATCGTCGGTGCGAGCCAGCAGGTTGTTCAGGGTCAAATTATTGGCTACATCGGCATGACAGGCAAAACAACTGGACCTCATGTTCACTTTGAGGTGCGAGGTGCGACAAATCCTTTTTAAATTTTCTTTAGTTATAGAAACAGTGGTTTTTGACGATACTGGAGCGCCTCAAGGAGGTGCTCTTCTGTTACCCGCTTTGAGTCTTCAAGATCAGCAATGGTGCGAGCCACTTTAAGCATTTTGTGGTACCCTCTCGCTGATAATCCCAGTTCTCCCGCTGCTCTCTCAAGGAGCGTATACACCTTTTCGTCAGCCTGCACTAAGCGGTGAATTTCTCGAGGTCCTAGGTGTGCATTTTTTGTTGCTCCTGTTTTGGCATAGCGAGTTTTTTGAATTGTACGTGCGCGGGCAATGCGTGAACACGCTCGTTTTTCCGCTTCCTTGTTTGCTTTTTGTTGTTCTTTTGAAATAACCCCAAGAGTGGCAAGGGTTACTTCTCCAACCTCAACCCATAAATCAATTCTATCCATAATAGGTCCAGACAGCTTTCGCTCATAGCGCACTAAATCTTTTGGCGCGCAGCGGCATTCTTTAGACGAACCACGATTACCACAGGGGCACGGATTCATTGCGGCAACCAAGGTAACATCTGCGGGAAATCGAGATGATTTTTGAGAACGTGAAACCGTTAAGCTTCGTTCCTCCAGTGGTTCTCGAAGTGCTTCTATTACGCGCTTGTCAAACTCAGGAAATTCGTCAAGAAAGAGTACCCCGTTATGTGCAAGAGTTATTTCTCCTGGCTTAGGATAGGCGCCTCCTCCTACAATAGAAACATAGGAAGAAGTGTGGTGGGGTGACCTAAACGGTGCGCGGGTTATAAGAGCGTCCTCCAGTATTCCTGTCGCCGAGTGAATCGCAGTAACCTCAAGAGCGTCTTCAAACGAAAGTGGCGGTAGTAATTCAGCAAAAGCCTTTGCTAAAAGCGTTTTTCCTGTTCCTGGAGGACCAAAGAGAAGGATGTTATGTCCTCCAGCTGCAGCAATTTCAAGAGCCCGCTTTGCGCCTTCTTGCCCGCGAATATCTTTTAGTGAGCTACTCATACTACGCGTACCCCTGCTCTTCTTGTCCAAGAGTGGCGTTTGGTTGTGAGGTAAGAGGGTTCTAAGATGTTCAAATATTTTCTTGTTTGATTTTTTTAGAGAAAGCTCGGTCGCTCGCGCATACGTTCCTTTTGGATCAAGGTGGGCAACAGCATCGCGGAGGGTGGGTGGTGAAAAAATCGAAACGCCCTTTATAAGGGCGGCCTCACGGGCGTTTGCAGGAGGGACAAATATTTCTTTAAAACCCAGCTCTTTTGCATAACGCACAAGCGAAAGCACGCCTCGTACGGGGCGTACGTATCCATCCAAAGAAAGTTCTCCAAGAAAAAGCTTAGTATCTGAATTAAAGTTCACATCTCCAGATGAGAGAAGATAGCCAAGTGCTATTGCAAGGTCGTAAATCGGCCCTGTTTTTTTGAGTTCTGCTGGGGCAAGTGCAATAACGACTTTTTCATTTTTTTGCTTATGCGATTTGAAGCCAGAGTTTTGAATTGCTGCAGATACTCTGTCACGTGATTCCTCCACAGCCTTGTCTGGTAAGCCCACAAGAGAAAAAGAAAACAAGCCACGTGAAATATCTGTCTCAACCGTCACGATGTGTGGATCGAGGGCATCTATCTGGGCGCTTGCTACTTTTGAAAACCCCATTAGTAGCAGTATATCAAATTAACAGAAATAAAAACGCTGGGGTGGCGCTCTTCTCAAAAACAAAAGAGCACACCGATGTGTGCGCTCTCATGTTTCCTTCAACGAGCCCTGTTATAACTATAGGTCGTTCATGTGGGCCTTATTTGTTCGAGCCGAAGGGTTTGCTTCTAGCCGGTCAGCTTCAATTGGTTCTCCGCTTGCTTCGCATATTCCATATGCCCCTGCTTCTATGCGCTTAAGTGCGTCAAGGACCTCGTTGTATCGTACCTCCAGCTCTTCTGCAATGACACTGTTTTCTTCAAAATTTTCAATTTTGTCAGCGACATCGTTTGGGTCCGCTTCGTTTGTTACGGTAAAGTCAGGGACGCCCTTCCAGTCTTCAGGATTATTCGGATTTTGACGTCCAACTTTTTGAAGCTGTTCATGGAGGATGTCTCGTTCTTCTTCAAGCTTCCTCTTAAAGTAGTCTGTATCTATATCGTTTCTCATATGCACAGTATACGCGACAGCAAGAGAAAGATAAAGTTTCCCTTCTTTATTGAAGCCGTGAAATAATTCGCGCTAACTCTTCTCGTGAGTGCGTAATGATGAGAATTTCTTTGTTAATAAGAGAATAGATTAAAAGGTCTTCCTCGCTCTCGACAAGGACACCCTCTTTATTCATTGTTTGTTGAACTTTGGTCAGGACCCGTGCATCAATACCAGCAACAATACTGTCAGAAAATGAAGCCGTGTCGTCTCTTGTGGCTGCATGTATGTCGCTGTGAAAAAATCCGTACAGTTCTCGTGGCATTCTTCTTTCCCAAGTCAGAAGCGCTCCAAAAATTTCTTCATACGAAGTGATTTTTGCAACAAGAAAGGCTTGAGCTTCTCCTCCTCCCGAAACTCCCAGTGTGTATTCGTTAATATTTCTGCTTAATACGCTTTGTACTGAAGGTTCTATAATATTTAAAAGTGAGGTAATGTCGGCGGATTCCGTTTCTACCCCACTCTCTGTTTCTATTTCATTTCGTATCTTCAGTGCGGTGAGTATGCCAGTTTCTCGTGCCCGTGATTCTTCGTTGAGAAACCGACGTAGTTCTGCTCGACCCGTTTTTGGTGTAAGCACAAGTTCTCTCGTTTCGTCAGCGCGAATGAGATGTGTGGGAGAAAGTGAATCCTCAAGAACTTCTTCACTGAAGTATGAACCCAGACCAGGCACGTTCGGTGCACTCAGTTCTATACCTTGGCGAGAGGTGAAGAGGTAGAGCGAGATCCCAAATATAATGAGTGTAAAAAAAAGAAACACAAACGAACGTGGAATGCGCTTCTTTCCCCTCCTCATGTCTTTCCTGTGTTTTCTTGTACGCTGATTTACCTCAGGTCCACGCTCAGGGCTTGGGATGCCCACCCTTCCGCCCTCCTTAGTAAGTACTTGTTGTGAAAGTGTGACGTGGTTATCTTTGACGCTTTGCTCAAGATCCTCGGCAAGTGTACGAATGGGAGAAATTTTCGAAAGGGTTTTGCTTGAGCCTGCGCGAGGCGTTGAATTGCTTGGTTTAATAGGGGGTGCACTTATGTCCTCGTTTGTTACTGCGGTCATAATTCCCTTCCCTCCTTGTTCGAGTGATTTGGAGCGAGTTTCAAAACTGTCCTTATATTTATTCATCAGAGCGTAATGTTTATTTCATTCTAACACGTCTTTTTTAAGAAGTGGTTGTGAGTAAAACATTCGCACAGAACTTTTAGGCTTGCGTACTCTTTCGTCTTTTGTTGCGTGGTCTGATCAGGTATCTGCTGGAATCCTCGTCAAGATCGACGAAGTCATCAACTGCCTCTTTGAGTCTTCCTGATGCTGATTTTCCAAAGGTAATAACTTCAACCTGAGAGCCTTCTTTATTTTGTATATAGTTTACAAGTGGAACAAAATCTCCGTCTCCTGAGCAAATAACAACAGCGTCAACCTTGCTTGCCAGTTTTATTGCGTCAACCGCAAGACCGACGTCCCAGTCTGCTTTTTTTGCTCCCCCGTAGAAAATTTGTAAGTCTTTCGTCTTTGTTTCAATTCCAAGCTTTTCTAATGCACCAAAAAATCCCTTTTCTTCACCAGATTCGGTAGTGATGACGTAGGCAATTGCCCGAATGAGCGTTCGGCCAGCCACGGCTGTTTTTAGAATTTCTCCAAAGTTTACCTTTGCTTTGTAGAGGTGTTTTGCACTGTGATAAAGGTTCTGCGCGTCAATGAAAATTGCAATTCGTTGTCCTGGATGTTTAATAATTGTCATGAAATGTTATGTATTTAAAGAGTTTATCCCCAAATCTCACTCACGTGTGTCTTCGAAAGTGAGAATGTCCGCTCGTAAACCTACTGTTTGAAAGTAATAAAAAGTGTCACACCCCTGTAGTATACCCTGTCTAAAAAACAAAAGCCTGTGCAAAACAGGCTTTTGTTCGGTGTTATGAAAGTTTGCTTGTTTTCAAAGCGGCCCTGTAGCGTTTTGGATCTTTCTTCTCAAGATACTTGAGATGTTTTCTTCGGTCTGCAACCATTTGTAAAAGACCTCGGCGTGAGTGCTTGTCCTTGGTGTTTTTCTTCAAGTGCTTCGAGAGGGCGCCAATTTTCTCTGTTAAAAGAGAAACTTGAACCTCCGGAGACCCTGTATCCCCTTCTTTTATTTGAACTTTCTTTATAACCGTCTGTTTCTTTTTAGTACTTAGCATAATTTTTTAGAATGTGTGACTGAGGTACGATAGCATACTTTTATCGGTCTTGCAAGGGTTGCGTTGTTGTTATTTCTGCTATGCTT
>JBBDJZ010000005.1:0-8345 GCA_040879625.1 Minisyncoccota bacterium
TGCAAAAAAATATCTTTTTGCTACAACTAATGAGAATTATCATGATAATTTTCTATACGTTACAGCTATGAATTTTGACGCATCAGATTTTCTACAAAACGACACGGAGGAAGAGGAACTTATGGACACAGATGAGGAGAACCTTGAAGAGGAGGAGGATGATCCTTTTGAGGTAAGCACGACTAATCCGTGGGAGTACGACGACCGAGACGATTTCTAAGGATATTACACAGACCAGAGATACGCTGGTCTTTTTTAATTTTATTGGGAACTAGGTACTTGTAGCGTCATCTGGCGTAATGTTTGAAGTCTTGATTTCAATAAACTTTTTCTTGCCAATTTTTAGCTTTTCGGACTTGCTAACTAGAAAGAACGGATCAGTAATTTTTTCTTCAGAAGGAATCCTTTTTATAGAGCCCGTCGAGATGAGTCTTCGGAAATCAGACTTGGAAGTTACCACACCTTCTCGAACCAGCACATCAGCGAGAAGCTCGCCCTCTGCTCCGAATACTTTTTGAAGCGTCTCAGGCACTCCTTGTTTTTGGAATGTATGGACAAAAGAATCTTCTGCTTTTTGCGCAGCAAGTTCACCGTGATACATAGAAACAATTTCGCGAGCGAGGCGCATCTTAATGTCTCGCGGGTTTTTCCCAGACTTCATCTCTTCCTCAATGTTTTTAATTTCTTCAAGCGGGGTGATGGCTGCGAGTTTGAAATAGTTAAGAATTGAATGGTCTTTGATAGACATTATCTTTCCGTACATATTTTCGGGCGACTCAGTAATTCCAACATAGTTATCCATACTCTTGCTCATCTTTTCTGTTCCGTCAGTGCCCTCAATCAGCCCAAAAGAAAGTACGGCCTGTGGCTCTGTTTTGTTTGCCTTCATGACACTGCGCCCCATCAACATATTAAACGTTTGGTCAGTCCCTCCAATTTCTAAGTCACACGAGCCATAGATTCGAGCAAGCATGTAAGAATCTATTCCCTGAAGAATGGGGTACATCATCTCGTGCATATAGAGCTCCTCTCCTGAATCGAGTCTCTTTTTAAACATGTCGCGCTCAATGAGTTGTGCGTGCGTGGTGTGTTTTAGCGTCCACAAAAAACTGCGAAGTGTGATTGCAAAAACCTGCTCTTTATTAAGATGAGTTTTTTGCATTCGTGAATTTTCAAAATAAAGAGCCTTTCCCACGAAAGAGTTTGCGGGAATTTCTGAGACACCCTTCTTTCCACCCATTGATGCGGTAAGCTTCAGTTTTGCTCCTTTTGGAGCAACAAGGTCTTCGGGAGAAAGAAACCAGTCTGAATTACGTATCCATGAAAAGGTTGTGTTTTCAAGGATGAGAATCTTTCCAATCTGTTCTAGATAGGTCTGCATGTTTGCCTCAACCATTTTCTGGTCAACATCGGGACGAACCTTGCTTTTTCCTGTTGGGTCTCCTATTTGAGCGGTAAAATCTCCTACCAAAAAAATTACTTTACATCCGAGCTCCTGGAACTTTCGCATTTTTCGTAACCCCACTGCGGTTCCAATGTGAATATCTGGTCGAGTAGGATCAACGCCAAACTTAATAACAATGTCCTTGTCATACTCACCCTTGACTTTGGCGGTAAGTTTTTGCTTAAATGACCCGTCTGGATCAATGAATGCTTCGATTCCACGGGTAAGCACACTTTCAATGTCTGCAAGTTTGCGTTCTAGGTCGGTAGGCGTTCCTGTCTTTTTCATATCGACACTATAGCACAAAAAGGTTGCTACGAAAGGGCAGAAGGGGCAAGAGTGAGGCTTTCTACCTGCAAAGGTCTGTTCATGATACTATTAAAAAGCTCGAAAAAACTAAAAGAATTGATGTTTAAAAAATTACGAAATATTCCCAAAAGAAGCGTTTTTCTTGGCATTGTTGCTGCTGGGATGCTCGTTGTTTCAGGTGGGCTCCTATGGGCTGCTACTCTTTCTATTCCTGACATAGCTGCTTTTGAAACACGAAAGGTTGCTGAATCAACAAAAATATATGACCGCACCGGGGAAATCCTCCTTTATGACGTCCACGAAAACATACGGAGGACAGTTGTTGAGGGGGACGACATGTCAGAACATATTCGAAATGCAACCATTGCCATTGAGGACGAGGAGTTTTACAGTCACCCTGGAATTGATTTCTCCGCTATTGTGCGGGCGGTTCTTACCAATATAAAAAACGGCGACATTCTTGGGGGTCAAGGTGGTTCAACAATTACTCAGCAGGTTATAAAGAACTCCCTTCTTACTAATGAGAAAAAGATTTCTCGAAAAGTAAAAGAATGGATTCTCGCGATTAAACTCGAAGGGGTGTATGAAAAAGACGAGATACTGACACTCTATCTGAATGAAATTCCGTATGGAGGCAATATTTATGGCATTGAAGAAGCGGCTCAAGCCTTTTTTGGTAAAACAGCAGCAGATCTCGAGATAGCAGAGTCTGCGTACCTCGCGGCGCTTCCCCAGGCACCTACGTTTTTTTCACCTTACGGGAGTAACGTCGAGGCGCTCGAGGAACGAAAAAACACCGTGTTACTGCGAATGTACCAAAACGGTTTCATAGATGAAGATGAGTATAACGAGGCGCTTGAAGAAGACGTTAGGTTTGCAGGAGCAGATGAGCGAGGTCTCAAGGCGGGACACTTTGTTATGTATATTCGAGAATATCTTGAAGAAACGTACGGAGAAGAAGCGGTCCGAGAAGCAGGTCTTAAGGTTATCACCACACTTGATTATGAACTCCAACAAAAAATCGAGGACATGGTCTACGACTATATTATGGAGAACCAAAGTCAGTTTGATATGGAAAATGCCTCTGTGGTTGTTACTGATCCAAACACCGGTCAAATCATTGTCATGGTTGGGTCGCGAAAATATTCTGACGAAGAAATTGATGGAGCAGTCAACGTTGCAACTCGTCCACGACAACCAGGTTCAACGTTTAAGCCATTTGCATATGTTACGGCCTTTAAAAAAGGATTTACTCCCGACACCATCATCTTTGACGTTCGAACACAATTTTCTACCAATTGTGAACCATTTGAAACAGCGAAAAGAGAAGACCCGTGTTTCTCTCCTGAAAACTATGACTTTGCTTACTCTGGACCCGTTACGATGAGAACGGCGCTTGCTGCTTCAAAAAACATACCAGCGGTAAAGACGCTCTATCTTGCAGGACAACGAGATTCCATCAGAACAGCAGCGAGTATGGGAATCACCACACTTGACCCTATTGCTGATGCAAACCTTTCTCTTGTTCTCGGATCAGGTGAGGTCAAGCTTCTTGAGATGACGAACGCGTACGGTGTATTTGCAAATGGTGGCATCTATCACGAACCCGTTGGAATTCTAGAAATTCTAGACAAGGACGGAGAAACGCTTGAAGAGTTTGAAGAAAACGGAGAGCGTGTCTTACCAAAAGAAAACGCACTCCAAATAACAGAAATTCTCGCTGATAGAGGTTTACGCGTCGGAACGTTTGGAGCAGGAACGGCTCTTGATATTCCTGATCCAAACATTGCCGTTAAAACCGGTACAACAAACAACTACGTTGATGTCTGGACGATTGGATACAACACGAACATGTCCCTCGGTATATGGGGTGGAAACAACGATGCTTCCCCTGTTGTTCGTCGTGTATCAACCTACGTGATAGCACCGCTTTGGAGAAAAATACTTGATGAAGTAGTAGAAAGATACCCGAGCGAACGATTTGAACGACCAGGAAATGATTACAGTAGTATCAACAAACCGATTCTTACAGGTTCGTACCAAGGAGGCATCTTTAGTGGAAACACGGTTATTAACAATCAAAGTATCCATTCAATCCTTCACTGGGTTGATACCGAAAATCCTCGAGGCCCTGTTCCGAGTAATCCAAACAGTGATTCTCAGTACGCATACTGGGAATATGCGGTCAGAGTATGGGCAGGAGGACAAAAAAGTTCCTTACCTCCCGAAGAAGACAACACTACCTATCCGCTTGACGACTTTATAGTCAGCGGCCTCGAAGAAGAATACCAACGCGGAGACAGAATTCTCTTTGAGGTAGCTGCTGTTTTTGACATCGACGAGGTTGAAGCGAGCATTGAAGGAGAGAGAGACAGTGATTCGCGAGAGCCGTACAATGTGAAACTAAGTACAGACAGTCTCGATGAAGGAGTGTATACCCTAAAAGTAACAGTGCTCACTGAAGACGGTGAACGTTTGGAACAGACCTTTGAAGTAGAGATAACTGATTAAGAACTACCGAATATCACTCACCTGATGTGGTGTCACTAACAAAGAGAGCTCGTCTAAGAGCTCTCTTTTGTGTAATGAAAGCTCTGATTTTATAAGAGAGGGACAATCAACGTACACTACTCTCGAATGAACCTTTACTTGCTCTCGCGAAATGGAATAAGACAGGTGTTTATCAAAAAGACGCACTACGGAGTCACGAATAACCATGTCGGGAGGTGACATCCTCGTATAACGACTAAAAAATTCAGAGAGGGACTTCATACACGTGAGGTTTACTTATTCATTGGCATTACAATATAGGTAAAGTTTTTTGATCCAACCCCACGAAGTACGAGAGGACGCGAAACTCCGTTGAAGAGAAGTTCTACAGAATCACTCAGAATGGCCTGAAATGCATCCGTGATGTACCGATAATTAAAATCAACAGTAAGTGGCTCTCCTTCTGCTTTCACGTCAACCTCAGCCTTATTCTCCCCTATTTCAGTTGAACGAGTTTCTAAGATGAGTTTGTGTTCTTTTGGATCAACCGTGAACGTTACTTTATTAAACTTTCCAGAAAAAATAGTTGCAATTTTAAACGCATCAATCAAGTCTGACTTAAGGACTATTGCTTTTGTAGTAAAAGAGTCCGGAATAATTTTCTTATAGTCAGGGAATGATCCGTCTACAACACGAGACGTGACATAGAGAGAACCATACATAAACGCAATTTGACTTTCCCCAAAAACAACCTCGACATCGTGGTCTATTCCTTCAAGAAGTCGTTCAATTTCAAGCACGTTCTTATACGGAATAAGCAAAGGGTCAAAGTCTTCAACTGATTTTTCGCTTATTTTCTTTTCAGCTAGCCGAAATGAGTCAGTTGCAACAAAAACAAGCTCGTTAGTATCGTTTCCTGAGATATAGACACTCGAAAGCTCTGGTTTAATACTTGAAATAGAAGCACTATACACAACTGCCTTAATACCTGCTCGAAGTTTTTCAGCATTTATAAGAACAGAGGTTCCTGTAACCTGCGGAATAGTTGGAAAATCTGTGTGATCAAAGGTGTTAAACGTTGCTCTTTGTTTTTCGGATATAACGGTAAGTGTTTTTTCTTCAGCAACAAGAGTCACGTTTTTACCGCGAAGTGAAGAAACGTATGAAGAGAGCGCCTGAGAGGATACCGCAACGGAACCTTCCTTTTCTGCTTTTACGGGAATTGAAATTTCGACACCGAGTTCAAGGTTTGTTGCACGAACAAGAAGTTGACCTCCTTTAACTTCAAGGAGTACTGCCGAAAGAATCGGGAGGGTTGTATTCTTACCACTTACACGTTCGGTCTTTCGGAGTGCCTCAGCAAGTTTTGTTTGTACACAATCTATCTTCATATTTCAATTATTAATCTTTTAAGGTCATTAGCACAGTGGATATGTGTATAACACGTTTTCAGTCAGTATTCTATTGCTTTTATTTAGATGATAGATCGAGCTCAAATGTGGATAGTGATGTGGACTGTGGATTGTAACAAAAGAAGAGCTCTTTTTAGCGGGAGTAATACACTTTCTATGCACACATTATTCTGACTTTTCCCCATAGGTATACCTCTCTTTTCCCCATAGTTATTCACAGATATTCCTAGGATATACGGAAAAATCCGCCTAGAGCATAGCGCGGATTTGAGAAAGTTCATTGAAAAGCTCTGAGTTCTTCTTGAGCTCCTCTCGTACCCTATCGCAGGAGTGTATAACTGTTGTGTGGTCTCTCCCTCCTAGTTTTTGCCCAATAAGTGGAAAAGAGACAGCAAAATCCTCGCGAAGTACATACATAATCATCTGGCGAGGTCGTACCACCTCTTTTTTTCGTGTTTTTTCAAAGATTGAGTGTTCTTCAACATTGTAGAAATCTGAAATGACCTTAATAACATCTTTGATTGCTACTTGCCTTTTCGGTTTAACACTCGTTTTTGTGATCGACTGAAGCTCTGAGAGTTCGAGTTCCCTACCCTTTAGCTCTGACTGGATAATGACGGCATTAAGGATTCCCTCGAGCTCGCGCACGTTACCTTCCACCGCAGCCGCAAGATGCTCAGTGGCTTCACGGGAAAGCGGAAAGTTAGACTGACGTGCCTTCGTGGTAAGGATGGCGACACGAGAATCATGGTCCGGTGGCGGAATATCAACAATCATTCCCGCACCAAAGCGACTCTTGAGGCGTTCCTCAAGGTTTTGAATATAGTTAGGATGCTTATCGCTTGAAAAAACAATCTGTTTATCAGAATCATAGAGTGCGTTAAAAAGGTGGAAAAGCTCTTCTTGGGTTTTCTCTTTGTTCGAGAGAAACTGGATATCATCCATGATGAGAATGTCGTATTTGCGATACTTCTCTTTAAACGCGTTAACGCGGTTTGATTGAACGGAGTTTAAAAAGTCTACCGCAAACCTCTCTGAGGTAAGATAGAAGGCTTTCTTTGTTGGATAGAGTTCCTTCATCTTGTTTCCTATCGCCTGGATAAGGTGCGTTTTCCCATGACCCGTATTGCCGTATATAAAAAGTGGGTTGTACGTTTTACCTGGGCGCTTTATGACTGCTTGAGCCGCGGCAAACGCTAGTTCATTAAAAGGACCAACAACAAATGATTCAAAGTCATACCGAGGGTTGAGGTTGTCTTCTTTGTTTATGTAGCTTCCGTCAAAAGGAAGAGAAAACTCTGCATTCTCGGTGTCTCTCATTGTTTTTCGCTCTCTTGTTCTGCTTGTTTTTCCAATGAGATACTCAACGTTGCGTATCTCGTTGATACGGTCTCGTACGGCCTTGAGAATTGTCTTGTGGTATTTGTTAAAGAGCCAATCGCGAACAAACTGATTAGGAACTGAAATAAAAATGACCCCGTCCTCGTGTTTTTGAATGTACGTATCCTTAAACCAAGTGTTGAACGTAGCGTTTGAAACAGAAAGTTCTATCTCAACAAGCACACTATCCCAAAGCTCTTTAATGTTCATAGACAATTCATGGCGTTTAGTGCGACTAATACAACATAGTATACTACTTGTGGATAAGAAGAGAAAATATACAAAGACAAAGGTGAGTTTTTAACGTTCAAAAACAATACCTGCATAAAACTGTGGATATCCTGTGGATAGTGTAACAGTAACCGAGCTCTTACCTTTACATAACTCTTTTCTAAACATTGACCTGGTAAGGATTGTGCGTTACTATCAGGCACGTAAATAAAAAAGCTATGTCCATAACCTATCAACCTAAAAAGAGGAAACGAAAGCGAGCGCACGGGTTTCTTGTGCGTATGAGAACAGCTGCAGGCAGGCAAACTATTGCAAGGCGCAGAGCAAAGGGCCGAAAACGTCTTTCTGCATAGCCCTCCTTACTCATAACCCCCTCTTGCGAAAGAGGGGGTTTTTCGTATGCTTAGAATATGATTCCTAAAAGCCATCGACTTACACGAAGCGAAGTAGATTCGTTGTTCGCACCACAATCCCCTTTAGAAAAAAGTACTTCTACACGACAAATACTCCACACCCCGTCTTTTTTCATTGTTGCTGAACACAGAGAGATTTTTAAAGCAGGGGTTGCTATTCCTAAGAAGATTCTTAGGCGTGCAGTAGACAGGAACGCTCTGAGAAGAAGCATCTTTGATGCCCTTCAAGAAGTCGGGTTTCTCTCACTCCCCTATTTAATGCTTGTTTCCGTAAAAAAAGGAACCTCATTGCTTACAAAAAAAGAAGCACTCACCGAGCTCTCCGAGTTGTACACAAAACTTCACCGTTCAAAGTAAGCGGTTCGTTTACCTTGAAACTGAGGGCTCTCTCGTATAGAATGAGCTAATGCTCAACTTCTTTAACGTGGTTTTTTACGAGCCGCTCTACAACGCCCTCGTCTTACTTATTGATATACTCCCTTCAGCAGACGTTGGTCTCGCTGTTATTATCCTGACTCTTTTTGTCAAAACTCTCATTCTCCCTCTTTCAATCAAGGCGACGCGCACGCAGATGAAACTCAAAATCTTGGAGCCAAAGATTAAAGAAATACAAACAACCTACAAAGACAAGCGCGAGGAACAGGCGGTCAAAATGATGGCTGTCTA
>JBBDJZ010000006.1:0-1709 GCA_040879625.1 Minisyncoccota bacterium
CTTGGGTTTGAAACACTCAGGGCATGTGGAGTTTCTCGAGAGCGAGCTCGGAGAGCAGTTACTCATTTTAAAGGAGTACCTGGTAGATTAGAAAAGATAGCAGAAAAAAATAAAAGGACTTTCTATAACGACACAACAGCGACAACCCCAGAGGCTGCAACCGCTGCGCTGCAGGCGCTTTTAGATAAAGAGATTGTCATTATAATGGGCGGTTCGGACAAGGGGCTTGATTTCTCTCCTTTCCTGCGTGAACTCGAACGCGCGCAGGCGTGTGTACTTTTACCAGGCACCGGTTCGGATAGGATTATTGTTGAGAGCACCGAGGAAGTAAAAAGGAAAATAATGCTCGCTCCGACAATGAAAGATGCTGTGGAGCGAGCATATACACTGTCTAGAGAGGGTGGGGTTGTCCTTCTTTCGCCTGGCTGTGCATCGTTTGGACTTTTTAAAAACGAATTTGAACGCGGGGATGAATTTGTATCCGCCGTACACGCACTATGATTGAACGATTACTTCGCGCTATTTTTCCGATGAGTTTCTTGCATCGTATGCTAGAGCTTTACCTATCCATAGACAAAAGAGAAAGGGAAGCGGCGACGGGGTATGTTTTTTTTCAAGGAAAGATGTTGGTTATTCGACAGTCGTATGGAACTCAACGCTGGACATATCCGGGTGGCTTTGTGCATCCGAAAGAAGTTCCAGAGACCGGGCTGCGAAGGGAGGTCTTTGAAGAAGTTGGACTCCTGCTTACTCGAGTAAAACTAATAGAAAAAACAACCGATAGTCGAAAAAACCACAACATAACCGTTCATCGATTTTATGCTGAAGCTAAGACAGACAAGACTATTCCTGATAAAGTAGAGGTGCTCGAGACGAAATGGGTTCCGTTTGAGGAGTTGTCTCGGTATGTTTCAGGCGATCACTATATTGAAAGGGCTAAAACATTCTATACACACTATGCATACGACGCTTAGCAACGCAACACATGTTCACTGTATTGGTATTGGTGGAATTGGACTCTCTGCAATTGCGCGGATGTTTCTTCTAAGGGGTACTAAGGTTAGCGGTTCGGATGTGTCTTCATCTAGAGTCACCGACGAGCTTCTTGCTCTCGGAGCAGAGATATCCTTTGAACAAAAAAATGCGCTTGTTCCAGCGAGCGCTGATGTTGTTTTGTACACTATTGCAATTCCAGATACTAACCCAGAGCTTCTCGACGCGCGCGCGCGGGGGCTCGCTCTCATGACGTACCCCGAAGCGCTTGGTTTTCTTTCCCGAGAGTACACAACCATTGCTATTGCGGGAACGCACGGCAAGACAACAACCACAGCAATGACCGCTGAGGCCCTTATTGCCGCAGGCCTTGATCCAACCGTTATTGTCGGCAGCTTTCTAAAAAAGGCAGCTTCTAATTTTATTCTAGGGAAGAGCTCGCTTTTTCTTGTTGAGGCTTGTGAGTATCGAGAGTCGTTTGCGAACCTAGAGCCACACATTCTCGTCATTACGAACATTGAGGCAGATCACTTGGATTACTATAAAGACATTGATGATATCATCAGAGCTTTTAATCGCGTTGCATTAAAAGTTCCAGACGATGGATATATTGTTGCTGATTTGAACGACAAGAATGTTGCGAGAGCGCTAGAAGGGGTTCGCGCAACGGTACACAATTATAAAGAGTTAGTTGAGGGTATTGAAATTTCAGTCCC
>JBBDJZ010000006.1:1809-8248 GCA_040879625.1 Minisyncoccota bacterium
CTTCGTTCAAAGACGCAGACGAGGTTATCCTTCTTCCTATTTATCCTGCCCGAGAGGTTGACGATGGAACTGTTTCAAGTGATACGCTTTATCAGAAAATGAGGGACGTGCATGGTGGTGTATCTCTAGCAAAGGACAACGAAGATGCTCTGCGCCTTATCCGCATAGCAACAGAGGGGTGTGATGAGAATTGTGTCGTTCTTACAATGGGTGCGGGTGACGCCTACAAAATAGGGGAAGCTTTTTTAAAAGATGATGGGTTGAAATCGTGACTGTGATGCAAAAAAAATACGCACGAAGGCGAGGAGGATTTACCCTTATAGAACTATTGGTTGTTATAGCAATTATCGGCGTCCTCTCCTCAATAATTCTTCCGAGTCTTAACGTAGCGCGAGCGCGCGCCCGAGACGCAAATCGGGTTGCTCAGATGCAACAAATAAGAACGGCGCTTGAGTTATATTTTTCTGACCATGGTGAATACCCTATTGATGGCTGTAAAAGAAGGGGTGAACCACTGGGTTGTGGTTGTAATTCTTTCTATGACGTGGGGGATGAATTGTCTGACTTAGGGTATTTAGGCGACTCCCCAAGAGATCCTCAAGATCCCGACATGGGTCCAAGCGAATGTTACCAATATCAAAATAATTACGCGGGACCGTCCTGCGGTGGGGTAATGTCTCAGCCCAATTATTACTTATTATTCAAGGGAGAGACTAGTCTCACCAGTGATTATACTCCCTGGGTAGAAACCACTAGTGGATATAGATGTTTGAGACCATAGATTTATGACTTTTTTATATATAGTAGCAACCCCAATCGGTAACCTAGAAGACGTAACGTTCCGTGCAATCCGTATCCTGAAGGAGGTTAATCTTATTCTGTGTGAAGATACTCGCGTTACAAGGCGTCTTCTTCGGCGCTATGATATCGCAACATCAACAGAGAGTTTAAATGCTCGCTCTGAAGACAGAAAGATTGAGCGCGTTGTTGAACTTTTAAACGACGGTAAGGATATTGCTCTTGTTTCAGATGCTGGAACGCCAACAATCTCTGACCCCGGAGCGCTTCTTGTCTCACGTATTCGTGAAGCATGTCCTGAGGTAACCATTATTCCGATTCCCGGACCAAGCGCACTTACCACCGCACTCTCTGTTGCCGGTGTAAAGGCAAGCGACTTTCTTTTTCTCGGTTTTTTGCCGCACAAACGAGGTCGGGAAACACTCTATAGGGAAATTATCACTACGAAACGTACGGTTGTGCTGTATGAATCGCCTCATCGAATCCTAAAAACTCTCGATCGGCTTTCAGAGCTATTGTCTGCCGTGGGTTCTGAAACAAAAAGAAAGGTGGTTGTATTACGAGAACTTACGAAGATATATGAGGAGATTGTGTCAGGAACAGCGACAGAAGTGAGTGCACATTTTAAGGAGTATCCTTCAATAAAAGGTGAAATTGTCCTCATAATTGAGGCTGAAAAGAAATAGTGTATACTTTCTGTATGTTAGTTTCTTTTTATATACAAATTTCTATTATCGGGATGTCCTTTGTGCTTATGTTGTTACCTTTTCTTGGTTTGCCACAATCGTTTGATAAGGCGCTGACAGCAGTGCTCGGCACTCTCATTTTTGGTGTGTCAGCGTATGCGCTCTACCAAGGGTATGTTCGTATCTTGAAGAGGGAAGAAAAAAGACTTGAACACAATAAAGAAAAGCACGAGAAACCTACTCCTGAGTCAGCAGCGTTTGTCGAAGAAGAAATCCGTGTTCATTCCACAAGTAAGAACGACGAATTTAAAAGTTATGACCACGCTCGGCTCCATATTGTTCGTGATTAAACTAGGATTATATACACATGACAAGGATCGGTAAAAGAAAAAAGAACCGAACGAGGCGTCTCCGATTCTATGGCGTTGCTCTCGTGGGTTTTGCACTACTTCCCTTTGTCGCAGTATATCACCCCTCACTTTTTGCCTACAGATCAGAGTTTAACGTTGAAGAGAAGGAGCCAGAGACCGAGGAGACCCTACCACAGGAGGACGAACAAAAAGAGGAAAAACCGAGTATGTTACATGTTAAAACTCCTGAGGAAGTCAAAGCCCTCTATATGACAAGTTGTGTTGTTAGTACCCCAAGTTTTCGAGATAAACTTGTCGAGATAATTGATACAACCGAAATCAATTCTTTAATAATTGATGTAAAAGATTACACGGGAACGCTTTCATTTATTCCAAAAAGTGAAAATTTAATGCCGCTTTGGGAAAACGGAAGATGTGGAACATCTGAGATGGAGGATTTTATAAAAGAGCTTCACAAAAAAGACGTGTACGTCATTGCTCGCATTACCGTATTTCAGGATCCCTACTATGCAACAGAGTATCCTGATCAGGCAGTACAAAGAGCGGATGACGGGGCAGTATGGAAGGACGGTAAGGGTTTATCCTTCGTAGATGTCAGCTCAAAGGAAGCTTGGGATCATATAATACAAATTTCAGAAGAGGCATATGATATTGGTTTTGATGAGCTTAATTTTGACTATATACGGTTTCCGTCAGACGGAGATATGCAAAACGTCTATTATCCTCACTCAAAAAATAAAAACAAAGCAGACGCACTTGAAGAATTTTTTGCCTATTTAGATAGTGAATTAGAAGAAAAAATTCCTGAGGCGGTTACGTCAGCTGACCTTTTTGGCATGACAACGACTAACTATGATGACTTGGGTATTGGTCAAGTGCTTGAAAAGGCCTTGCCATATTTTGATTACGTCGCACCGATGGTCTATCCCTCGCACTACCCAGCAGGGTTCAACGGTTGGAATAATCCAAATACGGTTCCGGGTCCACTTATCCGCTATGTTATGGACGCTGCAGTTAGGCGCACCGTTGCTGAGGTTAGTTCCATACAAACAATTGGCTCGAAACGCATAGAGTGTAAGGTGGTCGAAAGTGAAGAAGATACACGCGTAGAGGGAGAGGTGGTTGAAAGTGACGTTGTTGAAGAAAAGCCCCTTCCTCCAGAATGTGTGAAAACACTCTATACAAAAGAGGTGTATGACAAGAACAAGATTCGCCCTTGGTTGCAAGATTTTAGTTATGGTGGTACCTATGACGCAGCAGCCGTACGTGCGCAAATTGAATCAACATACAACTCCGGTTTGAATTCTTGGATGCTGTGGGATCCTGGTAATACCTATACCGAGGAAGCGCTTCTGTCTGAGTAACCGAGAGGTCTTTTTCCAAAAATCACACCCTTTTGTCAAGCTCTCGTTCTCAGGGTGTAATGTGATAGTATACAGATACTTATGGAAGAGAATGAAAAAGTCACCTATTTTGCCGAAACCGATCACCGTAATCGCAAGACAAAATTTGGTATTAAGGCAAAGGACCGAACAAAGCACATGTACGTGATTGGAAAGACAGGAATGGGCAAGTCCACCCTTCTCGAAAATATGGCTATTCAAGATATTCAAAACGGCAACGGAATTGCTTTTATTGATCCTCACGGTGCCACCGCAGAAAAACTTCTTGACTATATTCCAGAGCATCGCGTTGATGACGTCCTTTATTTTGCGCCCTTTGACGTTGAGTATCCTGTTTCGTTCAATGTGATGGAAGATGTAGGTGAGGATAAGCGACACTTAGTGCTCGATGGTCTTATGAGTGCCTTTAAAAAGATATGGGTAGACGCGTGGTCAGCTCGTATGGAGTACATCTTAGGAAACACAATTCTTGCGCTTCTTGAATATCCTGATTCCACCATGCTTGGTATTAACCGTATGTATACGGATAAGGAATATCGAGAAAAGGTTGTCAGTTACGTAAAAGATCCCCTCGTTAAAGCTTTTTGGAATCAGGAGTTTGCGGGTTATACGGATCGTTACGCACAAGAAGCAACTCCTGCAATTCAGAACAAGGTCGGTCAGTTCACCGCAAATCCACTAATCCGAAATATTATTGGTCAATCAATCTCATCCTTTGATGTGCGTAAAATGATGGATGAAAAAAAGATTATTATCATCAACCTTTCAAAGGGGCGAGTTGGTGAACAAAATGCCAACCTCCTTGGTTCGATGCTTATTACAAAAATTTATCTCGCTGCGATGTCGCGAGCAGACCTCCCGTCTGAAAAACTTAACGCGCTTCCAAACTTTTATTTGTACGTGGATGAATTTCAATCATTTGCAAACGAAAGCTTTGCAAACATACTCTCAGAAGCACGAAAATACAAGTTGAACCTTACGGTTGCACACCAGTACATTGAACAGATGTCTGAGGAAGTACGAGCGGCTGTCTTTGGTAACGTTGGTACGATGGTAAGTTTTAGGGTTGGCTCGTATGACGCCGAAGTACTTGAAAAAGAATTTGCACCTCAGTTCACTTCAGAGGACATGGTAAACCTTGGCTTTGCACAAATTTATCTAAAGTTAATGGTTGACGGTATTTCCTCCGCACCCTTTTCAGCGGTTACTCTTCCACCAATAGAAGAGCCACAAATTTCATATCACGATGTTGCAAAAGCTCGCTCTCGAGGTCAGTACGCAACCCCTCGGGCAGACGTCGAGTCAAAAATACGCGCCGAGCAAGAGGTCGCTCTTCAGGCTGCAAGTCGAAAGACAGAGAGTAAAAACAAAAAACCCTACTCGGATCAGCGACGCCCTCAAACATCACAATCATCCGTACCGTCTTTTGAGCGTCGCCGCGATACGCGTCTGAATAATGAGAAAGCTTCTTTTCAAAAGCCACGCGAAGAGGAAAAAGTAAAAGTGGGCGGAGAGGATCATTTAAAAAGTTTACGTGATGTGCTTCAAGAAGCTGTGGGAAAGGGGAGGGCGGAAACCGCTAACGTCTCACCAGAAAAGACTTCTGAAGTAAAGCGTGAAAAAACTGAAGAGACTCAAAGGGGTGAAAAAGCGAAAGAAGCAGAGCACTCACCTCGACAGGTTCATACGTCTCGAGAGCATCCTCCTGAGATTTCAAAAAAGAAGCTCAGGGATCTACTACACGTGGAGAAAGAAGATAACTAACAACCCCTATGAAATACATTCGACTTCTTTTCATTCTCGTCCTCTATGCTACTCCTGCCGTTACCTTCGCAGAGTTAACCATAACAGAGATTATGTATGACCCGGAGGGATCGGATACAAACAGGGAATGGATAGAGGTGTATAATGCAGGTGACGACGTTGTTATAGAGGGAGGTTCCGGAAACACGTGGCGCCTTTACGAAGAGTCAACAAGCGGTGCGCTCAATAAGCGCACCCTTAACTTTGAAACGGGTGCCCCTACGATGACGCTGCCCCATAATACGTACACTGTTATAGCAAAAAACATTCCCGCGTTCAGACAAGACCATCCCGAATATGACGGCTTACTACTCTTTTCTGCATTTTCATTAACTAATAATGAAGGAAGAGTTCTTACGATTCGAGACTCAGATGCTATTGAAAAAAGTTCCCCCCTTCTTTATGTCCCGCTACCAGAAGCAAGTGGAACCGGAGCAAGTCTTCAGTTACAGCAGGGCGGGCTATGGATTGCTGGACTTCCAACTCCCGGTGAGATAAATACAACTGAGGTTTTTTCGCTTCATGAAAAAGATTTAGATGAAAACGATGTTGGTGATGATTTCCTGGAGCTTGAAAGTGGCTGGCCGTTTACGAGAGAAAAACTGTACCTTGATGCTGGAGAGAATAGGCGGGTGTTTGTTGATGAGCTGGTAACTTTTAATGGAGATGTTCGTTTTAAGAACGGAGATAAGGTCCGAGGAAACTCTCCGACGTGGGCTTTTGGGGATGGGGAAGGAGGGAGGGGTATCCGAATGACGCATGCGTACCGACACCCCGGAGTGTATAGAGCAGTCCTACGAGCGGAACACGAAGGAAGACTGTATCAGGACTCTTTTCTTGTACACGTTATTGAGGTGAGTGATATTACCATCGGTGAGCATAGTTCAGAATTTATAGAGATTACCAACACGAGTAACTATGAGGTTGAACTTTCAAATTGGACACTTCGTTCAGAGGATAACGTAAAAAAGCTCGCTCACGGAACCTTTGTCCTTCCCCTCTCTTCAATCATCGTTCCCTTCGTGTCTCTGCGAGGTCAGGGAGCCCTCTATGGCTCAACAGGAAAACTTGTAGAGAGAACCACTTTTGCACCTGAGCCCTTCTCGAACGACGAAGTATATACACAGATGCTTCGAAAACTTGAACACATGCTTGGGTTGATACAAAAAGGTACATAAAAAACCTGTAAAAAGTTGACAAAACCTATTACTTTTGCTATATTACCTAGTGAGTGTAGAGCGAGCTCGAACAAAATATCAACGTATGAACCCCCTTTTAGGGGGTTTTGCGTTTATATATCTCTGGTATACTAGAAGGGTGATAGTTGTCGTAGGAAATGACCGGCGACTGCACTCACATTTTTGATATTTTGGAGCTC
>JBBDJZ010000007.1:0-8215 GCA_040879625.1 Minisyncoccota bacterium
TATTGCTGTTGAAAAAGACGAGAATCTTGCAACACTTTTGCGAGAAGAACTTAAAAAGTACAGTACGGATGAACGGCTCACGATTATCGAAGGAGATATTCTTGACATGCAAACCGTTCTCAGTGCAGGCCCCCAGCACAACCACAGAGGAGAAACAAGAAACGGGGCCTACAAAGTGGTTGCAAACATTCCGTACTATATTACCGGGAAAATTCTTCGTTTTTTATTTTCCCTCGACACTCTCCCGACATCCATTGTGCTTCTAATTCAAGATGAGGTTGCTCGAAGAATAACAGTTCAGGAAGGAAGAAAAGAAAGTATTCTTTCACTTTCAATCAAAGCATATGGCACACCCTCATACAAAGGAAAGATTAAAGCAGGAGCATTTTCACCAGCTCCCAAGGTTGATTCAGCGATTTTATCTATTGAGCATATTTCTCGGGATTACTTTGATGCGTTCAGCGAGACGCAATTTTTTAATGTGATTAAAAAGGCGTTCTCACAAAAAAGGAAAACGCTCCTTAATACTCTTTTTCACGACAACAAAGAAAGGGGAGCAAAGATCCTCAGCGCCCTTCGGCTCTCTCCCGCGGTGCGACCAGAAGAACTGACCCTTGGTATCTGGAAGAAGCTTATTATTGAAATGAACAATTTGGAGGTGTCGGAGTAGGCAGGGACCGCCCCCACAGCAGGAGCGAGCTGTGGGCCACCACCGGAGGTAACCTGTGCACCGCCTCAACAGATGTTGACTTGAGAGCTGACTTTAGTGGAGCGGCGCATCACACGAGTTTAAGGTTGTCTATTCAGGAGAAGATACATTCGAATCTGATATTGAGTATGATTTTGGCGAGTTTAACGACAACGCAACTGTTGTTGCAAACACAGAAAGTGGTAGCGCCACAGGGGTTCTCACAGACGGTGACGTAGTGGATATAGTTGTAAGAGTTAAAGACCCCGACCTAATAGAGGACTTCAACGATTTCGAGGGTGTGGTTAGAATAGGGGACCTTGAGATTACCATAACAGGGTTAGACCAAAGACTGCGATCCAATTAATGAAGTATAAATGTTTTCAACAGATACCTGCATAAAGCAGGTTTTTGTTTTGCTATAATAAAATAGTAATTTTTGATTCAAAACTTGCGGGTTCTCTTCTATGAAATCACGGCTGTTAAAAAAATTTATTGCATACGGATTCCTTCCGTTTATGGTTGTGTTTTTTGCCGTAAGTCCGCTTCTTGGAGTTAGCGTTGCTGAGGCGGCGGGGGAGTGTAACCTTGTTAGTGTCCCAAGCACTTTTAGACTTGGTGTGTGCCTCGGATCGATAACCTCTACGATTGTTCTTGCCTTTAATGTAATACTCGGACTTTTCTTATATATTGTTGGAGCGCTGCTTGACTTTGCTATAAAGTTCTCTATTTACCCAGGAACAGATCCTGAAGTAGGACTCGGGGGGCTTTACCGCTCGGAGACCGTAAACACTGCATGGAGTTTGCTTCGTGACATTATCAACATGTCGTTCATCTTTATCCTCCTCTATGTTGCCATCGGAACAGTGCTAAAGATTGAGCGAGTAGACTGGAAAAAGCAGTTGTCCCAGATTATTATCGCTGCAATTTTAGTTAACTTTAGTCTGTTTATAACTCGCGTGGTTATTGATGCTGGAAACATAGTCGCGCATGGTTTTTATACTGAACTAACAGCGTGTACTCCAGACCCATGCACAGATGCTGACGGAAGCAATCCTCGGCCCAGCGTTGGTATCAGCGAAAGGTTTGTAAATGCTCTTGGCATTCCGGCTTTAACCACACTGCAGGGACTTAAGGAACTCCCAACAGATTTGGAAGGGTGGGGCGGGGTTGCAAATGGACTTATGCAAACCATCGTTATTTTAGTTTCTATTTGGGTGTTTTTCTCCGTTGCGATTCTCTTTATAGGACGAACATTTGCACTTGTGTTTATTCTCGTACTTTCTCCTATTGGAGTAGCGGGAGCAAGCTTACCTATACTGGGTAAATTTGCTCAGAGATGGAGGGAGGAACTGTTTAAACAGTCGTTACTTGGAGTTGTATTTCTCTTCTTTATTTTTGTAGTGCTGACATTTGCAGTTACGGAAAGAGAAGGTTTAATCGCTGCAGACATTGGAGTACAAGGAGAGGGCAGAGATATTATTAACGATAGCCTAGGAGTAGGTCGGAGAGGGGAAGGAGCTGATTCCTTGATTATAATGTATATGTTAGTAATTGCAGGCCTTGTCATGTCACTCAGACTTACTAAAAGTTTAAGTGGCCAGGCAGGAAGGCTTATAGAGGGAGTTGGCAAAACAGCTCTTGGCTTAGGTTTTGGGGTTGCAGCTGGTGGAGCGGCTAAATTTATGAGAGGGACTTTCGGCGCGAGCGCAGCTGCTACCCTAAGAAGAGAGGGTGACTCGTTAAAAGCGACAGCTAACGACGAGCGAGCGAGCGAGAAAGATAGAGCCGATGCAATCAGAAGATACAGCACACTTAAAAAACGTGAAAGTGCTAGCTATGACACAAGAGATACAAAATTCGGCGGTTTTACAGCGAGTAAGCTCGGCGGGGTTGCTGGACTTAACGCACAAAACATAATGAAGTCTCCAAAGGGAGGCAGAAAAGAACAAATAGAAACTGAGGCGAAGAAGATAAACGAAGGCTATAGTTTCGAAGACTTGGATCCTGTTGGACTAAGAGACAGCGCAGACAGAATTGAAAGTGGAGGTGGCGCAGTAGATCGACAACGAGCAAAAGAACTTCGCAAGTTAGCAGACAGGAAGGAAACGTCGAAAGAAGAGCGTGACAAGAAACTCGAAAGGGCCTCAGGAATAATAACGGGGGGTGATGACGCTCAAGCTATGGCCGTTTTTGAAGATTTGCACTCAAATGAACTCAAGGGACTAACCCGGGAAGCACTATTACACCCAAGAGTTCTTGATAGCCTAGAATGGGGTGACTTGAAAAATCTTAGCGGCGGCGTCGCCAAGGGAGTTTGGAGGGAAATTGAAAGTCGCGTTAATCCTGCAGTACTGGCTGAATATGAAGCGCGGACATCAGGCACTTGGCAAAACCAGCAGCAAAACGCACAGCCGACACCAGCTCAACCACAACAAGACGGGCCACGAAGAAAATCGCGAGGTGCCTCTAGCAGGAGAAGCGGTCGGCAGAGTAACTCATGAGTCGAGTCCTGGTTGACGATTTTGAAAAAACTGCGAGTTCAAATTAGAATTACAACAAGTTAAATCTTTAGAAAAATGACACAAAAAGAGATACCCAAACAAATCAAAGACGAACTGTTTTTTACCTTTAAAACGTTCTACACCAAAACAAAGATTAAAAACATCGCGGAGCGTTACAACTTTACAGAGAAAATCGAAGCTTTCTCTAAGATAGTTGAGGAAACACTCTACGGCGAGCGACCTGTTGGCGAACTATCAAAGTCGCTCGTAGACGAGATTGGTGTTTCGGGGGAGGTTGCTGAGTACATAGAGATTGAGCTTGATCAAATTATTTTCTCTCAATGTAGACCCGAATTTAATGTCGCACAAGGCTTTGTGTCTCCCGATGAGATTGTCTCAACAAACAAAGAAGGGGCCTTAAGTCCTGCGACGGAAGACACTGAGGTAAACGAAGAAACGCCCAAAAAGGTGACAAGTGACCCCATAGCCTCCTCATTGCTTGGCGATAACAGGCGTCCAGGAGCGCAGTCCGACCCGTACAGAGAGCCAATTGATGAAGAATAGGGTATGTTAATAGGAAGTAGGACAAGGTTTGGTATGATGAGTAAGTAGTTATACAATCATGAGATTCCAAGTACCACAATTTATAGAAATAGAGGACAAAATATTTGGCCCGCTGTCATTCAAGCAGTTTATCTATCTCGTGGGAGGCGCAGGAATTGCGTATGCTCTCTATCGTCTCTTGCCTTTATTTATCGCGATTCTGTTTATCGCGCCAATTCTCGGCCTAGCTGGTGCGCTTGCGTTTTACCAGGTAAACGGCAAGCCTTTTATTCATACCCTTGAGGCGGCGTTTCATTATCTCAATAAGAAGAAATTGTATCTCTGGCAAAAAAGCGAACGCAAAAATACTACGGAATCTAAAACTAAAAAGGAAGCGACAGCTGAGCGAGCATATAATCCAATCACCGTTCCGCGACTTTCAGAAAGCAGGTTGAAGGATATGTCCTGGTCACTCGAGGTTGAGCGTGAAACAAGCACAAATAAAACAGATACGAACTAATTATGGCACCATCACAAGCAACACAAGAGTTTGTCCCTATAAAAGAAGTGAGAAACGGAATGATTGTTCTAAAGGACGGCTCTCTTCGTGCCGTGATTATGGCGTCGTCAATAAACTTTGCCTTGAAAAGTCGCGACGAACAAGAAGCGGTGATTTACCAATTTCAAAATCTTCTCAACTCCCTTGATTTTCCTATACAAATTTACGTACAGTCACGGAGGCTCGATATTCGCCCCTATCTTGCACAACTAAAAGAGAGAGAGGCAATCCAAACAAACGAACTTCTTCGTGTGCAAACACGGGAGTATATTCAGTTCATCAAACAATTTACGAACTCGACGAACATTATGTCGAAGAGTTTTTTCCTTGTGGTTCCGTATCAGGGAGCAATTCTCACAACAAAAAGTGCCGGTGGTCTTTTTGGAAAATCTAAAAAGACAAAAGAGGAGCAGGAATTACAAAATAACGAAACATTCGACGAACTGATTGGTCAACTTGAACAGCGCCTGCAGGTTGTCGAACAAGGCCTTTCGCGTACAGGCGTTCGAACCGTGCGCCTCGGTTCAGAAGAGCTTATCGAGCTCTACTACAAACTTTTTAATCCAAGCGAAGCAACAGACACTGCGGGGCAGTAGGGAATAGGAAGAGGAACGCAAGATGGTACAATAAATAATAATATGGCTCTTTTTGGAAACAAAAAACAAGACAATAAAGCATCGGTCCTCGACTCGCTTCTTCCTGATGAGATGTCCTCAACAGGAGGACTTGAAATTCAAGACGTCATTGCGCCCTCTGCTCTAAAGGTAACGCCGAAAGAAATACACCTTGGTGACAAAATCGTCCGAACGTTTTTTGTTATCTCGTATCCTCGCTATCTTTCTGAGGGATGGTTTGCTCCTATTATTAACATGGATAAGATTGTTGACGTCTCGATTGTTATTAACCCTATCTCAACAGAGCGTGTCCTTCGGCAGTTCCAAAAAAAAGTTGCCGAGGTACAATCACAGATTAATTCTCGAATGGAGAAGGGTCTCGTTCGTAGCCCCATGCTCGACACTGCGCTCTCTGACCTTGAGAGTCTCCGCGACGACCTCCAGCAAGCACAAGAAAAACTTTTTGATGTTGGTTTATATGTTTCAATTTTTGGCAAAGACACGGCGTCGCTTGATAAACTCGAAAGTGAGGTCCGTTCAATACTTGAGGCGCGTCTCGTCTATATAAAACCAGCAATCTTTCAGCAAGAACAAGGTCTTATGACCGTTTTTCCTTTTGGAACTGACAAGCTTAATGTCTATTCAAAACTCAACACCTCACCTCTTTCTTCAATTTTCCCCTTTATCTCGTTTGACCTCACAAGCGACAAGGGAATCCTCCACGGAATAAACAGGCATAACTCATCTCTTGTCCTCTTTGACCGTTTCAGTCTTGAGAACTACAACTCGGTCACCTTTGCTAAGTCTGGAGCGGGAAAATCGTTTGCGACCAAGCTCGAGATTCTTCGAACGCTTATGTTTGACACAGAAGTGATTGTCATAGATCCTGAACGAGAATACGAGCAACTTGCAAACGCAATAGGCGGTCGCTATTTTAATATTTCACTTAACTCAGAGCACCACATTAATCCTTTCGACCTACCTCCAGTAAGGAGCGATGAAAGCCCGGCGGATGTCTTGCGTTCGAACACAATCCAGCTTGTCGGTCTTTTTAGAATTATGTTCGGCGGACTTACTCCTGAGGAGGACGCGATGATAGACCGTGCAATCTCTGAAACATACGCCCTAAAAGACATAACACCGGATTCAGATTTTACCAACGTTGAGGCACCGCTCATGTCAGATTTTGAGCTAGTACTCAGCGGCATGGAAGGTACGGAGAGTCTTGTTCAGAAGCTTTCAAAGTACACGAAGGGGTCATGGGCTGGTTTTATTAACCAACCAACCAACATTGATATTAACCAAAAGCTCATCGTCTTTTCAATCAGAGATATGGAAGATGAACTGAAGCCGATAGCAATGTATATCGTCACCCACTTTATCTGGAACGCAGTTCGGTTCGAGCTGAAAAAACGACTGCTTGTTGTTGATGAGGCGTGGTGGATGATGCGTTCTGAAGATACTGCGTCGTTCTTGTACTCAATGGTTAAACGGGGAAGAAAGTACTACTTAGGCGTTGCAACTATTACCCAGGACGTCGATGATTTTTTGAACTCACCTTATGGAAAACCAATTATTACGAACTCATCAATTCAGCTTCTCCTGAAACAATCACCCACATCAATGGATAGTCTACAGGAGGTGTTTAACCTCACGGAAGAAGAAAAATATCTTCTTCTTGAAAGCGACGTAGGCGAAGGAATCTTTTTTGCGGGACTAAAACATGTTGCCATTAAGATTATTGCCTCATATACCGAAGAGCAGATTATTACTTCAGACCCCGCGCAGATTCTTGCTATTAGAGATGCAAAAGCAAGCCTAAATGAATCTCAAAACAGATAATGTTGCATGATATGATTACACATATGCCGACCCGGTTCCTTATAACACTCACTTTTTTCCTCATAGGGGTTCCAACTGTGGCCACAGCTCAATCAAGTTTTGAAGATTTTCCGGGAGCCGAAGAGCTGCTCGAGCAGTATTCGAATTTTGGAGATAGGTTTAGTCCGTCCTCTATCGAAGATATGGTAACCAATGTAAATCCGCTGACGCTTACCTACTCACCAGTGAACACCAAACCAGGAGACAGGGTGACCATTAGAATTCAAGACTTTGGAAAGCCTACAGACTCCTTGTTTATTAACTGGTATATAGATGGTGTCTTGTTTTCTTCTGGTCTTGGCATCAACAGTATTGCTTTTAATGTTGGTCCAGCAGGGGTTGTCTCGACAGTATACGCAGAGATAACAAAAAATACTGGTTCAGTAGAGCGAACAACGCCCGTTATTGTTGGTGCGTCTCACATGGACATTCTATGGGAAGCGGTTGACGCACAGGTTCCACCTTTTTATAAAGGAAAGGCGCTTCCGTCGTGGGACACGATTATAAAAACCTATGCTATCCCAGAAGTATATAGCGCGGAGAACCAACAAATACCGCGCTCTACGTTCGTGTACACGTGGAGTAAAAACCAAAGTCCAATCGATCTAAACCCCCAATCTGGATACGGGAAAGACAATGTTTACGTGCTTGCTGATTTTGCTCGCAAACGACACACAGTCGGTGTTGATATTTTTCACGCTAATTCTGGAGTATCTTCTTTTAGCTCAGTTGCAGTCAAGCTCCACGATGCCGAAACTCTTTTATATGAAAAACATCCACTAGAAGGCGTTATTTTTGAACGAGCATTGCCTCCTCTAGTTTCTCAGGCAAGATCAAGCGGAAGCCTGCGCGTTGTCGCCTACCCTTTTGGAATGGATGCTCGAAATAGGGGGGATGTTGAATTTAGCTGGAAACTTAATGGACGCACACTAAGTAATACGGGAACAATGAGAAATGGAGAAATACCACTTGTTTCAAGTGAACAAGGTGGAATCTCCACAATAGTTGTAGAGGCGAGAAACAGAGAAAAACCGCTTCAGTCATCGACTGGGTCTTTGCGTATTAATGTAGAATAATGACATGAAACAGTTACTCTTACTCTGTGTGTTCATACTCACATTTGTTCCAACGCTCGGGGCTCACGCCCAGAACGACTACGTGCTTCTCGCCCCTCTCCCTGGACTAGAATCAACGGCTGACCTCAACGCTGGAGACGGTGGTCCTGTAGCAAACTATTTCTCCACCATCTATAAAATCGTTGTTTCTCTCACCCTTGTCATTGCAGTCGTGATGCTTATCTATGGAGGGATTCAGTATATGACGAGTGACTCTATTGGAGGAAAGGGTGGGGGGAGAGATACTATTGGTAAAGCAATCATTGGTATTGTGCTTGCGGTGAGTAGCTATGCTCTCTTGTATGTTATTG
>JBBDJZ010000008.1:0-38614 GCA_040879625.1 Minisyncoccota bacterium
AACAGCATATGAGACCTGTACCGTCCGTGTAACGGAAGATTCTCTCTTCGAGTGGTTTGCGTGAGAGAATCGAAAAGGTTGAGCATATCAGAGCGAGTCCGCTTCGGACGAAGCGAGATGCGAAACCTGTACAGCTTCTGTAAGAAGCGATTCTCTCTATGGGCGAAGATTGGTCTCGCGAGCCGAACGAAGTGAGGACTTGTGACCGATTCTCTCTACAAAAAACCGGCTCGCAAAGTATGTTTTTTATATTCTTCTCGTTCCTCTACGTAGCCACTGTTTTATTTTTCTTTGCTCTACAAACACAAAGCCACGACGGGTGTCGTGGCTTTGTGTAAGTGGAATAAAACAGGGTTTATTTATCGTACAGCATCCTTAAGTGCTTTTGCGGGGCGAAACTTTGGAACCCGCATTGCTGGAACTTGTATCTTTTCTCCTGTTCGCGGGTTGCGCGCTTCGCGAGCCGCTCGTTCTTTAGCTGAAAAGATACCAAGTCCTGCAATTGAAACTTCTCCTCCTCCTTTAAGGGTATCAGTAATGGTTGAGATTATTGTTTCAACAACCTCTTCTGCCTGCACTCGTGTTCCTCCAGTAACTTCCTGAACTTTGCTTGTTAGATCTGATTTATTCATAGTGAATTTGAGTAATTTTATAATGAGGCTTGAAACGCCGACGAGAAAGTCTGACTTTCGACCTGTCGTTACTTCTACTTTCCCAAAAGCCCTTAATCAAGCCATACTTTCTCTGTTAACAATTATAGTATACACAGCAAACCGCGCAAGAGCCTTTTAACTAGCTCTTTTTACCGAGCGTACTCGGTTACTCGAGCTTCACGAATAACGTTCACCTTTATTTCGCCAGGGTAGCGAAGCTCTCCTTCTATTTTGCGAGCAATTCCTTTAGCAAGTTCGAGCGCCTGCAGATCTGTTACTTTTTCGGGGGTTACGAAGACTCGTATTTCACGGCCAGCTTGCAGGGCGTATGCTTTTTCTACCCCCTCAAATGTGAGCGCGATGTCCTCCAAATCACTAAGTCTTTTGAGATAATTGTCCACGGTGTCCTTTCTCGCTCCTGGCCGAGAAGCTGAAATACTGTCTGAAACCTGAACAATTTTTGACTCGAGACTTTCAAATGGATATTCTTCGTGATGTGCCTGCATTGCAACAATAATTTCTTTTTTTGCTCCAAACTTTTCTAAAATACGTTTTCCAATTTCAACATGAGAACCTTGCGCTTCATGGTCTATTGCCTTTCCAATGTCATGAACGAGACCTGCTGTTTTTGCAACCATGACATCGGCGCCAACTTCTTCAGCAATCATGCCCGAAAGGTGTGCAACTTCAATTGAGTGACTTAATACGTTTTGTCCGTAGCTACTTCGAAAGTGTAACCTTCCAAGAATAGAGACAATGCGGCTATCCAAATTATAAATACCACACTCATACACCGCTTCTTCCCCGCGTTCTTTTATAACCTTGCTCACTTCTACTTCTGCTTTTAGAACCTCTTCTTCAATTTTAGTTGGTTGGATACGTCCGTCTCGAATCAGGTTTTCAAGTGCAATTTGAGCAACTTGTCTACGGACGGGATCAAAACTAGAGATGAGAATCGCATTTGGAGTATCGTCAATAATGAGCTCAACTCCAGCAACTTTTTCAAACGCTCGGATATTTCTACCTTCTTTTCCAATAATTTTACCCTTTATATCTTCGCTTTCGAGAGAGACAAGCGTAGACATAATTTCAGGCGCAATTGATTTTCCGAGTCTTTGTATTGTGCTTGTTAGTATCTCGCGTGCTTTTGTTTGAAAGCTTTCCTCGCCTGTTATTTCAAGTTTGTGCAAGCGATGAAGGATGTCTTCTTCCTTTTCTTTTGTGATAAGAGTTAGCATTTCATGCTCAGCTTCGCTTTGTGTCATTTCCGCAACATCCCCCAGTTTTTGCTTGAGTTCCTTTTCAAGAGCGCTAAGTGTCGCTGAATAATGTTCGATTTGTTCGGTTTTTTCTTTTAGTTCTGCACCGTCAGAATCAAGAATAAGTTGGCGCTTGTCGAGCAATTCCTCTCTTTTTATAAGTCTGTTTTCAGTTGTACGCGCCTTTTTTTCAACATCGTCTACGTCTCTCAGTGCTCGCTCTCTCACTTCGTCCGCTCTCCTTTGTGCATCAGCTAAAATATTCTTCGCTTCTTCTCGGGCGTTTAAAAGAATCTGCTTTACTTCAAGCTCCATAGATCCTTTTTTCCCAAGAGAGACAAGCAGTCGCAAAAAATAGCCCGCAGCGATGCCAATAACGAGCGCGAATGACATATAAAGAATGAGAAGGGTGTCTTCAACCATGATAGTTCGTATGTACTCTCCTATAATAGGGAATTTAAGGCGCTCTGTCGAACCAGAGTCCGATTTAAAAGGCTTCACCGTAAAGTGAAGCCTTTTAAAAACGGAAAGAAAAATCTATTTTTTCAACAGGGGTTTGACAAGTACGCTGTCAATAAGGCCGTATTTCTTAGCTTCTTCGGCATCCATAAAAAAATCTCTTTCTACGTCGGCCTGTATTTTCTCAATTTTTTGACCAGTTCGTTCAGCGAGAATCTTATTAATTGTTTCTCGAGTACGAATAATATGTCGCGCGGTAATCTCAATGTCCGTCGCTTGACCTCCAACATTTGAAACCCATGGCTGATGGATCATTACCTCTGCATTTGGAAGGGCAGAACGCTTTCCTGGTGTTCCTGCTGCTAAAATAACAGCCCCCATAGAAGCAGCGAGACCAACGCATGTCGTTGCAACCTCTGCGTTAATGTGATGCATGGTATCAACAATTGCAAGACCCGCTGTCGTTGATCCTCCGGGAGAATTTACATAGAGGTTGATATCTTTTTTCGGGTCTTCTTTTTCGAGAAAGAGAAGTTGCGCAATAATAGTATTCGCTACAGCGTCGTCTATTGCCCCACCCAAGAAAATAATACGATCTTTTAAGAGGCGTGAGTAAATATCATACGCTCGTTCTCCGAACTGTTCTTTTTCAATGACTGTTGGTATAAGCATGGTGTTAATGGTACGAATCCTTGGGGTGAAGTCAAGAATAGTTACTTTTGATTTTCTAGATATGTAAACACACTTGCGTTAGCAAGCTGTGTTTCCACGTATATTTCTGCTCGTTCTTTATCAGCGGTCGGGTTGTGTTCTAAGAGATGAGAAACTTGATGGTCAACCTCCTCTTTCTTTGGGGTAAGATTTTCAACTGTCGCAATCTTATTAAGAATAAGTTGCATTTTAGCCCTGTTTTCTGCGTGGGGCCTCCATTCTTTTAGCAGTTCTTCTACCGTTTTTCCCGCCTGAGTAAGATACTCTTCTAGCTTTAATCCTGACGCTGAAACATCTGCAGTAAACTGCGCCATCATACTTTGAAGTTCGCTCTCAATAATCATGGTTGGAAGGGTAATTGTTGATTCCTCAAGAATTTTTTCCATAAGAGCCAAGCGGTGTTTTTCGTTAGCTTGGTTTTCTTTGTGTTTTTTCAAATCTTCTCGAACTGTTTGTGTGAATTCCTCGACCGTTTTCATTGAAGAAATTTTTTGCACCTTTTCGTCATCAAGAGGGGATGGCTCATCAGTCTCTTTTGGTTCCTCGTTCTTGTTCTCGCTTGTTTCTTTTAAAGCCTCGGTTTCCTCTCCTTGATTTTCACGCCTATCAAGTTCTTTTCTTACTTCAAGTAGTGCGCGCCGAACCTCACCTTCGTCAAGTATCACCTCGCCTTTTGTACGGTTCAGTTCTTGCGCAATTTTTTTATAGTCTCCGATTTCTACTGCGGGCATGAGGGGCGTTTGAATCCTGAATTCAACAGGGTTGCCGGGCGCAATTTTGGTAAAACGTACCTCCGGTCGTCCAAATATTTCAAGCTTTTTTTCACGAATAATCGAGGGGTAAAGCTCGTTTAGTGTGCGGGTTGCAACTTCTTCTAGAAGCGCTGTTTCTGAAACGTGCTTCTTGATGACCGCTTCTGGTATCGAGCCTTTTCGAAAACCATCAAGAGAGAGGTTTTCAGAGAAGAACTGCAAAGCAGAATCCTTGTGCTTCTCGAGGGTGTCAAGTGAAAGGGTCCCTGTTATTACCGCTTCGTTATGCTCATTTGTTTCTACGGTTATGTTGTTCTCTGTAATGATTGACATGGTAATTAAATTAAGCCAAAAGCATACTATACGCATTTGAGGAGTTTCGTGCAAATGAGCACGCTCAACTCTGAAAGAAAGCAGATAAAAGACACCGCCACTTGGACGTTCTGCTGCTTTGCATTCTTGCGTTTTGACTACTCAACAGACTCAGCATCAAAGTTGCTTTCTGAGTCTACCTCTCTATTTTCGAAACCTTCGAGTGCGTCAAGTTCTGCGTTGAGATTTTCCGAGTCGTCGATCTGCTCGCTTTCCTCAGAAAGAAGCGATTCTGATGGTTCTTCAGAAGTGTTGTTGCTCGTTTGAATAGAGCTTAGTTGATTACCATAGACGTATAAGCCTGCGAGGATAAGCAGTGCAAACAGAATGACCGTTCCAATAATTGCCCCTATAGGATTATGGTGTGGTTCTCGGGGGCTAAACTCAGGAGGGGTTTCTTTATTGGGAGAAGTGGTGTCTTCTTTATGTTGCTCGATATCCTCACTTGAATGGTTCTCATATTCCTTCATAGTATACTCAGTATATCCCATTCAAATAAAAAACTATCAACAGTGATAGTTTAATAAAGCACGCTCGTTTGCTCACTATTTACTTGCTAAACTTTTGCTCGTAGAGTTTGACTGATTTTGTAACAGCAGTAAGCGCCTCCTCTTTTCCGAGAATTCTTCTTATTTCAACGTGTTCAGTCACCGCTTTTTCGTCTTTAAGAATCTTGTAGGTTTCAAAAAAATGCTGAAACTCTCGCAGTGTATGCGGATTTAGGTCTTGGAGGTCGTGAATATACTCGAACCGTCTGTCATACACCGGAACCCCAATCACTTTGAAATCACTTTCTCCAGAATCAATCATTTCAATAACCGCAACGGGGCGAACCTTAACAAGGATGCCGGGATGAAGTGGATAGGTGGTGAGTACGATAACGTCAAGTGGGTCGTTGTCTTCCCACAGTGTCTGAGGAGCAAATCCATAGTCAAATGGAAATGAGGCAGAAGAGTAGTTTGCTCTATTAAGTGCAATAAGCCCTGTTTCTTTGTCAATTTCGTATTTGTTATTTGAGCCGCGCGGAATTTCAATAACAACGTTAATTTCATTAGGTGCCGTCTCACCGAGAGGCGTGTCGTGCCAAAGGTTCATATGTGTTGATAAATGTTACGAATAAAAAAGCTGAAACCTTGTTCAAGGAGAATGAATCTCTATGAAGAAAAGTGTTCTTATTGGGGGCACTACTTACTCAGGTTTGTTCTCTGGGTCGCTCTCGTGATCTGTTTTCTCTGTCTCATCAGGAGTAACTATCGTTTCCGCTGAATCGCTTTCTTTGTCTACTGCCTCAATGAAAGCATGTTCACCATCATCCTCAAGAGCTTCTTTTTCTACTGGGGTTGTACCACTGTCGTTTGCAGGTACTGCTGTTTCCACCTCTTCTTGTCCATCGTCACCCACTGAATGAATTTCAATTTTCCATCCAGTAAGTTTTGCTGCAAGTCGAACGTTTTGGCCGCCCTTCCCAATAGCAAGCGACTGCTGATCCGGGGACACTTCTACAAATGCTTTATTTTCTTCCTCGTTTATTTCGACCGAGAGAACGGAAGCTGGGGAGAGTGCGTCTTCAATAAATTTGTGTAAACTTTCTGACCACTCAACAATATCTATTTTTTCACCTCCTAGTTCAGACATAACCGTAGAGACGCGCACCCCTCGTTGACCCACAAGGGATCCAACAGGATCAACGTTTGGGTCGTTAGAAAAAACAGCAATTTTTGAACGTGAGCCTGGCTCTCGTGCAATTGCGGTTATTTCAACAGTACCCGTTGCTACTTCAGGGGATTCTGCTTTAAAAAGTTCTCTTAAAAAGTCGGGGTGAGAACGGGACAAGCGCAGGAAAACACCTCGCCCGCCTTCTTCTACAACGTAGAGGAGTGCGCGTATTCGTTCACCTTGTCGGAAGCGTTCTCCTGGAATCTGATCATCCCATCCAATAATTCCTACAGTTCGTCCCAAATCAACAAAAACTGAACCCCTCTCAACTCGTTGAACAGTGCCGGAGACAATAGTTCCTTGCTTCTCTCCAAAATCTCCCATAACGGCGACCTTTTCTGCTTCGCGAATTTTCTGAATAATAACTTGCTTTGCAGTTTGAGCAGCAATCCGTCCATAGTCATCTTTTTTCTCCAGAGGGAAAACAATTTCTTCATCTAACTCTGCGTCTTTTTTTATTTTTCGAGCATCCTCAATAAAAATGTGGTGCTCAGGGTTGTATCTGCTCCGCAAGTCTTCCTCACCAGCTTCGTTTTTAGGAAGTTCTTCTTCCGCTTCGGTGGGCTCACCCTCTTCGTCCGTTTCAACGATTCGCACTGTTGAGTCGTCAACAACAATCTTTACTTGAAAAAACTCAACGTCCCCGGCATCAAGGTTGAACTGTGCTCGAACAATTTGTCCACGTTTTCCGTATTCTTTTTTGTAAGCAGTTGCAAGGGCAAATTCAATCGCCTCTATAACGCTCGCTCGTGGAATTCCTCGCTCGTCTTCCAATTCACCAAGAACTGAATTGATTACTTTTAGATCAAACATATGTGATTTTTTGATTTTTAATAAAGAAAAAGCCCGTTATAGACGGGTTACAATGCATACTATTCATTCATTTCTGATACTTTTAGTATAATCAATATTCCAGGTCTGTCAATCGTGCACTGTTACATAACTGAAACGCCTCTATTTCAAAAAAAAAAGGGGGGGGAAGTACACAGTGTGTAGGGAAAATTTTGGTATACTATGAAGACGATATGCACCTTACCTCAGATCAGTTAAAAAACTTTCTTAAAGACACTCACATTGTTACTCCTCGCGACCTTGACGAAGCCGAAGGTGTCGCGCGAAAAAAGTCGATTTCACTCGGAGCTGCGCTTCTTGATACCGGACTTATTACGGAAGAAGATTTACGACGGGTAAAGGCGAACATTCTAGGTATTTCTTTTGTAAATCTAGAAAATCAAGTAATTGAGAAAGAGATTTTGCGTCTCATTCCCGAGCCGATTGCTCGTACACATAATATTGTTTCCTTTAAAAAAACAGATACGACGCTTGAGGTTGCAATGCTTGACGTAGACGACCTGGCTGCAATTGGTTTTATAAAAAAGAAGACGGGCCTTAAAATTTTACCTCGCATAACCAATGCGCCTTCAATTAAATATGCACTTCAGCTGTATCAAAAGGATCTTAAAACAGAGTTCGGAGATATCTTAGAAAAAGAAGCCTCCCAGCTTAAAACTATTTCTCAGGAGGAGGGCTCGGAAATGAGCGAGGGAGATCTTAAAAAGCTTGCAGAAGAGCTACCTGTTGTGCGCGTTGTTGAAACACTCTTGAAGCATGCAATCATTCAGGGGGCATCAGACATTCATATAGAACCAATGGAAACGCAGCTTTTGGTCCGCTATAGAATTGATGGACTGTTGCACGACGCAATGGTGTTGCCTAAAACAGTCGCTCCAAACATAACTGCACGTATAAAGGTTCTTTCAAACCTGAAGCTTGACGAAAAGCGCCTTCCTCAAGACGGAAGATTTAAAGTAGAGAACGATACCGAAAAAGTAAGTTTTCGAGTTTCAATCCTACCCACGTCGTTTGGTGAGAAGACGGTCATGCGTCTTCTTCGCGAAAGCTCTGAAGGATTTACACTTGAAGGACTTGGGTTTCATGGTGAATCGCTTGAGCGGATTTATGCAGCAACAAAGCAGACCACGGGGCTTATTTTGACCACTGGACCAACCGGGTCTGGTAAAACAACGACGCTCTATACGGTCCTCGATATTTTAAACACGCCTGAGGTTAATATTTCAACCGTTGAAGATCCGGTTGAGTATCAAATGCCTCGGATTAATCAGACGCAAGTGCGTCCAGACATCGGTTTTACGTTTAGTGTAGGATTGCGAACGCTCGTTCGTCAAGATCCAGATATTATTATGGTTGGAGAGATTCGTGACACAGAAACTGCTAATCTTGCAGTAAATGCGTCCCTGACTGGACACCTTGTCCTCTCGACGCTTCACACGAACTCAGCAGCTGGAGCAATTCCGCGTTTGGTCGATATGAAAATTGAGCCATTTTTGATTGTTTCAACCATAAAGGTGATAATTGGTCAGCGACTCGTCCGTCGTCTGTGCGATAACAAAGAAAAGTATTTTTTGACTTCTGAGGAAATCATGAAGCTTGGAGAAACCGTTGACCTCGATCGTATTCTCACATTTTTAAAGGCAGAGCGCGCCGTTGGAGAAGATGCCAGTTGGGAGAAAATTCCGTTTTATCGACCAAAAGAAAGTAAGGACTGTGAAGACGGATATGGGGGGCGAGTTGGTATTCACGAGGTTCTTCATGTTAATTCAGCAATTCGAGAGCTTGTCATGAAAGAAGCCACATCAGAAGATATAGAGGCCCAGGCAAAAAAGGACGGTATGATGACCATGATTGAAGATGGAATCTTTAAGGCAGTACAGGGACTTACAACCATAGAGGAGGTGCTCCGTGTTATCTCAGAATAAAATATGAAATATAAATACGTACTCGAAAGACACGGAGAGCAGATACAGGGCGAAGAAACCGCCGAAACCAAAGGGGACCTGTTCGACAAAATAAAACAAACAGGCGATACTCTCGTTTCTATTGATGAGGTGCGTGGTGGAACAAGTTTAAATATTAATCTCGACGGTTTTATTGCAAAACTAAACCGAGTCAAAGCAGAAGACAAGATTCTTTTTGCAAAAAATATTAGCTCTATGATTTCTTCTGGGCTCAGTATGTCACGCGCTCTGTCCGTCATTAAGCGGCAGTCAAGAAATCCGAAGTTCAAAGGAGTAATTGAAACAGTAGAAAAAGATATCTCTTCAGGAAAGGGTTTTGCTGACTCGCTTGCTGAGCATCCTGATATTTTTTCTAAAATTTTTATTGCAATGGCTCGTGCTGGCGAAGAGTCGGGACAAATGACGGAATCCCTACGGGTTGTGGGAGAGCAGATGGAGCGAACAAATACGCTTAAAAAGAAAATAAAAGGCGCAATGATGTATCCCTCTGTGATTATGGCTGCTATGGTTATTATCGCAGTCCTAATGCTCATATATGTTGTACCGTCGCTCACCGCAACGTTCAAAGAGCTTGATACAGAACTGCCTGGTTCAACCCAGTTCATCATTTTTGTAAGCGATGCGCTTAAAAACAACACCCTGTTGGTTTTTGGCGGAATGTTCGTGTTGGTGCTCGGAATTGTTCTCGGCCTTCGCACTGAAAAAGGGAAGAGAGCCGTTAATACAGCTGTGCTCTATGTTCCTGTGGTTTCAAATCTCGTGAAAGAAGCAAACTCAGCAACAACAGCACGAACGCTTTCTTCACTCCTTTCTTCAGGAGTTGATGTGTCGCAGGCGCTTGAGATTACTAAAGAGGTTGTTCAAAATCATCACTATAAAAAAGTGCTTAATGATGCAAAGGAAGCAATCCAAAAGGGCAAACCGCTCTCAGACGTGTTTATACAGAATGAAAAACTATATCCAATCTTTGTGGGAGAGATGGTAGCTGTTGGTGAAGAAACAGGAAAACTTTCAAGTATGTTAGAAAACGTTGCAAAGTATTATGAAGAAGATGTACAACAAAAAACAAAGGATCTCTCTACCATTGTTGAACCAATACTTATGATAGTCGTTGGTGCTGGAGTGGGGTTCTTTGCACTTTCCATGATTACTCCAATGTATTCGATTGCAAATAATATTTAATGCATGGGATTTTTCTCAAAAAAGAGAGATAGCAAAAAAAGGAAGAGGGGGTTTACTCTCATTGAGTTACTTGTCGTTATTGCAATACTTCTTGTTGTTGGTTCTATTGTCATAACAGGCTTTAAGAATTTTCAAATCCGACAAACGCTAGAGCTCTCAGTTAAAGAGGTCCGACAGATGCTTGAATTCGCACGCTCAGAAACGCTTGCTTCAAGAGGAGACACGCAATATGGCGTGTATTTGGATACAGATAAAGCTGTTCTCTTTGAAGGTGCGAGTTATACGGAGGGGGAGGTGGGAAACGATGTCTTTGAGCTGCATCCACAAGTTTCACTTTCTCAAATTTCTCTTGTTCCCATAAGTGACGAGATTCTTTTTAGTCGAGGAACCGGTGAGCCAAGTTCTGCCGGTTTTATTGAAGTGTCGCTTGTTCACAATCCAAGTACAACTCGAACAATAACGATTACAACTACTGGTATAATACATTCAAATGAATAGGGTATTAAAAACGAACAAGAAAAGAGGTGTCGGGCTCGTTGAGGTTATTGTGGGCTCAGCTATTCTTGCTGTCGTGCTTTTTGCATTCACCTCATCACTCTCGCTGTATTCGCGGGCGAACGCAGACGCAACGAGCAGATCGCAAGCGCTCTACCTTGCCGAAGAGGCGCTTGAGGCCGTGCGAGGGTTAAGAGACGCTGGGTGGACGACGAACATTGCGACCGCCTCTGTAGATACGGACTACGGTATTTCTTTTGACGCCGTAAATTCTACTTGGACGCTTGTTTTGTCACCAGACATCGTGGGTGAGTTTACGCGAACACTTACTTTCAGAGACGTATATCGCGATGGCGGAGACAATATTGTTGCTAATCCGTTTGAAACGTATGACCCTGACTCGCGTATCCTTGAAGTGGAGGTTACTTGGCCCGGACGTCAAGAAACACAATATGTTCGAATTGAGTCAATTGTTACTAACACCTTCGAATACTAACCATGAACATGAGACTTCGCCATGCACGCACTCCTTCTGCTTCAGGTTTTACTCTTGTAGAACTTCTTATTTACGTAGGGATATTAACACTTGCTCTTGTTTCTATTGTTGTGCTTCTTTCGAGCGCTACAAAGATCGTTACTCGTGTAAAAGAAGTAAAAGAAGTGCGCTCGTCAGCACTTATGGTGCTTGACCGTTTAGACCGAGAGGTTAAAAAAGCAACGAGTATCGTTGTCGCAGAAAGTGTGCTTGGTGCAACACCAGGTTCACTTACCCTTTTGTCAGTTGACGAAGGTGGAAATCCTCGAGAAGTGATGTTTGGACTCAACGAAGATGACGATATCGCAATTTATTATGATGGAACTTTGCGTGGAGCCCTTACTTCAGAAGAAGTTGTCGTAAACGAAATTGAGTTTTACCGTGTTGATAATGTGCTTTCAGAGTCAGTTATTGCGAGATTTACACTTTCTCACGAGGGTGCACCAACAAAGACAGAGACATTTTACTTAACTGCTGTGTTAAGAGGATCATACTAATATCATGAAAAAACACACCTCAAGTTTTAGAAAAAACCCCCGGACTAAAGACGGATTTATAATGCTCACCGTCGTCGTTATTTTTTTAATGATTTCACTCGGAGCTGCGTTATCACTCGCTTCAATTGTGTACAGAGAATCAGCGGTTGTTCGCAATAGCGTGCGCTCAACTCAAAGTATGTATGCGTCTGAATCGTTGCAAGAAGATATTTTTTACCGCTTTGTGAGTAGCAAGGACGTTCCTCCAACCGTAACCCTTACGCTGAATGGCGCAACCGCTGAAGCTGTTGTTGAGGATTTGTCTGGAACAAAACGTATAACGAGTGTTGGGGATGCAGAAAACAGAATTAGAAAAACCGAAATGATTCTAGAAACTGGTGCAGGTGCTGCTTTTTTCTATGGAGTGCAGGCAGGTCAAGGTGGTTTCGTTATGACCAACTTTACGCAAATAATCGGCAACGTCTATTCAAGTGGGCCTATTATAGGAACAAACAGTGCCTCAATAACTGGGGATGTCGTGTCGGCTGAAGCCTCGGGTCTCATAGACGGCCTTGATATTTCAGGCTCCGCTTTTGCACAGCGTATTGAAGACTCAGACATCGGGGGAGATGCCTATTATCAAAGCATCTTTAAAACTGACGTTGCTGGTACAGAGTACCCCGGTAGTGCTAATCAATCAGAACTACCTCTTCCTATTTCGGACGAGATGGTTGAAGAGTGGAAAAGTGTTGCGCTGGCTGGAGGGACCGCAACGTGCCCGTATTCAATTGGTTCCGATGTAACCATTGGGCCTTTATATATACCCTGCGACCTGAGTATATATGACGGAACCGTAACGCTTACCGGCCCGGTTTGGGTGGATGGCGATGTGAGTATTTCGGGAACGTCTGTTATTCGGGTTTCTTCCACTCTCGGCTCTCGCAGTGTCCCGATTATTGCAGACGATGAGTCCGATAGGGCGTCGCGTGGTCGCTTTACGCTTTCAAATAGTAGTGAATATTTTGGCTCGGGTGATGATAGGTCTTACGTTATTTTGCTTTCACAAAATAACAGTGCAGAAAATGGAGGGAGTACCAAGGCCATCACCATGTCGAATAGTTCGGCTGGTAAACTCGTACTCTATGCGGGGCATGGAGAAATAGAGCTTTCTAACAACGTTGACCTTTCAGAAGTAACAGCCTACAGGATACGACTTTCCAACAGTGCCATTGTGAGGTACGAGACAGGACTTGCAAGTCTTACGTTTACTTCGGGTCCTTCAGGGGGGTATATTCTTGAGTCTCTTAAAGAAGTTCAATAAGACAGCCCACTCTGCAGTGTGCGTGGTAGAATAGGAAAATGGTTAAAGCACAAAAAAGAAAGACCGTAGTAAAAAAGCGGAATACCCGTCGCATAGCGATAACAAAGAAGACGCACAAAGTGACGCCGATAAAAAAAGTTCGTGCGCAGATTAAAAGAAGGGTCGCTTCAGAGGTTGAGTCAAAGAAGTTTTACGTTATTGCGAACTGGAAAATGAACCCAACAACTCTTCTGAAGGCAGAAGCGCTCTTTGGCGCAATAAGAGATGGCTCGCGTCTTCTTAAGCACGCGAAAACAATTGTTTGCCCTCCTTTTCTTTACCTAAACACTCTAAAGGATGGATACTCAGGTAAGAAGGTAGCGTTTGGCGCACAAACGTGTTTTGTTGAAGAGTATGGCCCTTTTACAGGAGAGGTGAGTGCGCCCATGATTAAAAGTGTGGGGGGTGAGTATGTCATACTCGGACACTCTGAACGGCGTGCCATGGGCGAGACCGATGAAGATGTTCGTGCGCGCGCGAATAGTGCTCTCAGTGCAAACCTGACTCCAATTATATGTATTGGTGAACACGCTCGAGATGACGACGGTGAGTATCTTGCTGTCATTAAAAATCAAGTACATGCAATTTTTTATGGAATGTCGAGAGATTGGTTGCGGCGAGTTATTATTGCCTACGAACCAATTTGGGCAATTGGCAAAACAGGGAAGGATGCGGTGACGGCACACGGTTTACATGAAACCGGTATGTATATCAGAAAAGTTCTCGCTGAAATGTTTGATAAATCAATTGCTATTGAGCAGAGGATATTGTATGGCGGTTCGGTAAAAGCTGAGAATGCAGCTGCGCTCATCGACGGAACCCAGGTTGAAGGCTTTCTTGTGGGAAGCGCCTCACTCAATGCCGAGGAGTTTCTCAAAATAATTGAAGCAGTTGAAAGTTATGCAAAGAAATAGTTTTCCGCTTGTAAGAAACACTACAATCACTCCGGGAATGCGAGTGCTTGTTCGGGTTGATTTTAATGTACCCATAGAAAACAGTGAGGTGCGCGGGGAGTTTCGAATCATGCGCTCACTAAAGACAATTAATTACCTCAGAGAGCGGGGAGCAAAAATCATTCTTGTGAGTCATGTCGAATCAACGTCAAGCCTCGAACCGGTTTCGCTGTTTTTAAAAAATCACGTTCCTCATACGTTTGTTGTTTCTCTTAGATCCGATGCGGGGCAAGAGGTGTTGAGTAAGATGAAAAATGGTGACATTGTGCTTCTTGAAAATATACGACATGAATCTGGGGAGAAAACAAATGATTCAGAACTCGCGGAATTCCTTGCTTCTCTTGCTGACCTCTATGTAAACGATGCTTTCTCGGTATCCCACCGCGCACACGCTTCCATCGTTGGAATTCCTCGTTTTTTGCCGGGATGTGCCGGGTTTCTTCTTGAAGAAGAGATTATGATACTGTCTCGTGCCCTCACTCCCAAAAAACCATTTCTTTTTATTTTAGGTGGTGCAAAATTTGAGACAAAACTCCCTCTTATTAGAAAGTTTCAGCATATTGCTAACACAATTATAATCGGAGGAGCGCTTGCAAATGATATCTATAAGGCAAAAGGGCTTGCTGTTGGGCGCTCACTTGTTTCGGGAGAGGTTGATCTTTCAGAAATTATAAACGACTCAAAAATAATTGTACCTAGTGAAATAATTGCTAAGCGCGGGAGTGAGGTTTTCACTACTGCCGTAAAAAATATCGAGAGCGAGGACAGTATTATCGATGCCTCTCCTGAGTGGATTCGGAGTCTTGAAGAAACCATTGCTAATGCCCGCACTATTCTTTGGAACGGACCAGTGGGTAAATATGAATCCGAAGGAAAAGCGGGTACGGTAGAACTCGCAAAGCTCATCGCTAAATCAAGCGCCTATTCTATCGTGGGGGGTGGAGACACTCTAGCTGTCATAGCGGAGCATAATCTCGAAGAAAAATTTAGTTTTATATCAACAGGAGGAGGTGCGATGCTTGATTTTCTTGCGAACGGAAGCCTGCCTGGGATTCGGGCTCTTACGCAAAGTGGTTCGTAAGTCCTAAAATTTTGCTCTTATGGTAGCAACAGGTTCGCACGGATACGCTCTCCGAATTCTTTTGACTCTCCCTCTTTATATTCTTCAGTTGGCCAATTACTAAGACCGTCGTTTTTAAAACGTGGGATAAGATGAATGTGTACATGCGGAACTTCATCGCCGACAATTGAAAGCTGTATAAGGTCAGCTTTTGTTGTTTTTTGAAGAGCACTCGCAACTCGCTGGCTTGCGCCAAAAAGGGGAGTAAGAAGATCAATTGGCAGATCGGTAAACCATCTAAACTGCTTTTTAGGAACAACAAGAGTGTGACCCTTTTGAACTGGCTTAATATCAAGAAATGCAAGAACATGCTCGTCTTCGTAGACAATTTCTGCAGGTATTTCTCGGGCAATTATTTTTGAAAAAATGGTATCAGTCATATGCTCTCACTATATCAAGAGGGCCTTACTTTTAACAATCCTGCAAAAAAGAAGCGTGTGATACAATGACCCCCATGAAAGCTCCTCTTTCTTATTTGCAAAAAAAAACAAAAAAGCTTGCTCCCCACCACCTCTCAGGTTATTCAGATATTGCGCGCACGCTGCTGATTCATCGCGGTGTGTATACCGACGAAGAAGCGAAGAAAATTCTTGAAGGTGACTATGTTGCGGGTCTTCATGATCCTTTTCTTATGAAAGGTATGCAGAAAGCAGTTGACCGCATCGTATCAGCCCTAAAAAAAGAAGAGCACGTGGCAATTTTTTCTGATTATGATGCAGACGGTGTTCCTGGCGGCGTTCTTTTGCGTTCTTTTTTTGACCGAGTGGGTTTTAAACATATAACTTCGTATATCCCGCATCGAGGAATTGAAGGGTTTGGTTTAAATAAAGAAGCCGTAGAAACGCTTTCTAAAAAAGGAGTAACGCTCATGATTACCATTGATTGCGGAATAACTGATACGGACGAAGTCTTGCATGCAAAAGAACTTGGAATTGATGTGATTATTACCGATCACCACCTACCTCCTGACCCATTGCCGGAAGCACATGTAATTCTTGATCCAAAGCAAGCAGATTGCGCCTATCCTTTTAAAGAACTCTGTGGTGCCGGCGTGGCGTACAAGCTTGTTCAGGCGCTCATGACCCACAGAGACGTTCTGTTTCCCGAAGGTCATGAAAAGTGGCTTTTAGATCTTGTTGGAATTGCAACCCTTGCAGATATGGTTCCTCTTGTTGGCGAAAATAGAATCTTTGCGCGATATGGATTGGTTGTTTTACAAAAGGGGCGACGGCCTGGACTCAGAGAGCTCCTCAAACAAGCAAAGGTTGATTATCGCTTCGTTAATGAGGAAGACGTTACGTTTACGGTTGCTCCGAGAATAAATGCAGCAAGTAGGATGGCACATCCTGACATTGCGTTCGCACTTCTTTTTTCAAGCTCACGCAAAGAGGCTCTGCGACGAGCGGTAGAGTTAGAGGAGATAAACAAAGAAAGAAAAACGTTGGTAGCGGGTATTGTCCGTGAAGTGAAAAAGAAAGTTGCGAAACGTGTGCTCGGCCTTGTGATTGTTGTGGGAGATCCACATTGGAGACCGGGAATACTTGGACTCATAGCAAGCGCACTTGTTGATACGTTCGGGAAAACAGTATTTGTGTGGGGCAGGGAGGGGGACGGGCACCTTAAAGGTTCGGTTCGCTCAGATGGGGTTATGAATGTTGTTGAGCTGATGCGGGCACTTCCCGAGGATTCGTTTGTTGGGTTTGGTGGACATGAACGTTCTGCTGGTTTCTCAATCGAACTAGACAAGGTTGATTTGCTTGAGGAACTTCTCAACGCACAGGCTAACGGCTCTGTTTTATCTGAACCTCATACTGAAACAGCAAAAACATACGATAGTGCAATTCTCGCTAAAGAGCTCGAAGGAGAACTTTTTGAAGATGTACTCGCGCTTGCTCCTTTTGGAATTGGGTTTGAAAAACCCCTGTTTAAAATTGAAAAAGCGCGCGTTGTTTCACTTAAAGAGTTTGGAAAAGGAAAGAATCATTTAGAAGTAGTTGTTGAAGGAAAGGGAAGTGTCCAATTTAAATCAATAGGATTTTTTATGACACGCAAACATTTTGAGAAAGAAATTGCTCCCGGAGAAGACATTACGCTCTATGGATCACTTGAAAAAAGTTATTACACCAGAAGTCCTGAGTATAGAATTCGTATTGAGCACATAGAGTAGTGGCAAAAAAGTGAGGCAGCGTTTTCCTTAGAAAACGTGCCCCACATCGGTATTCAGTACTACCGGTTGCTTCTCTGCTCCACTCGCGCCCTCCTCCGTTCAAGGGTGTCTTGACTACGCTCGTCACGCTCGTCGAAGAATGAACGATCCGGCATCCCAAACAGTGCAGGACGTCTATCCTGTTCGCTCGCTATCTCAGCGAGCGAACCACGTCCCTGCATTCGAGCAAACTGTTCACGCAGACCTTCGTCGTCTCCCAGACTTACAAGGATTCCGTTTGTCACGACGAGCCTTGTGCACATAATTGCTCCCTATAAGGGTTCACGGTGAGCATCACCGTGAGGCGGGCGCGACACTAAAGTGGTGTTCGCACCTCACTCTGTTGCTGGTACTCTTTCGAGTATATGAATGTCCCTCCCTCTCCCTTCTGATTTTAGTATAAAAATATTTGAGCAACTGTCAAACTGCTCATACTGCTTAACTTTTTTAAAACTCTATACATAATGAGCCCGGCGAAGCGCGTGCGCGTCGCCGGGTAGTTGGTGCTAGCTCATTTGGATGGGGTCGAACCTGCCAGCCTCCTTGAGGTCGAGGGGTGGGAGAATTCTTTGTCCCGTTCGCTTCCAAGGGCATTCGCCACGAGGTGCGTTGTTGTCGAATTGGACCATTTCGAAGCCGTCCGCTGTGCGGACGAATCTCTCGTTCTGTCCAACGAGAACACTGTCGACAACCTCACCACTGCTATCAATGATATCGACAACTGTTACTGTCGTCGAAGCAGCGTGGGCGCCATCCCTGTAAACAATTCCCTCTTGAGCCTCGCTTGGTTTACACATCAGCAGTCTCTCCCAAGACTTCACGGTGAATATGACCGTGAGGTGGGCGCAACACAAGTTTGTGTAGCACCCTACTCTCTGTAGTTACACTCTTTCGAGTAAATGAATGTGCCGCCCCTCTCCCTTCTGGGGCAAGTATATGATTTTATGTGTTCTTGTCAATTTCTGCGTATCTATACACGTATGCGATGAAATAAAAAAGCGGGTCGTTGTGTACCCGCTATCGTTCGGTTATGTTTTGTGAGACACAGCTCTCTGTTTAAGGGCTCTGATTTTCTCTTGATGGCGATCCTGGAGGATGCCAAGTGTGCGCCGCTTCTTTCTGAGTTCGTCCACCTGATATCGCGAAAGTGACTTTTGGCTTTGAAACGTCAATTTAATGCTACGAAGTTCTTTCTGAAACCACTCTACTTTTGTTTGGTGAAACTTAATTTCTGCCTGAATTTCTTCACGCGTCATCCCTCGGGGACGCGTGAAGACGGGTGGCTGGCTCATCTCACACATCCCTTCTTTGAAAGAATCATCTCTTTTGTATCACATTACTCATTGCTGTCAATATGCTCACCGTAGTGGTTCGTATATACTAGAAAGTATGGAAATCAACGTGTTTACTGACGGTGCTTCAAAAGGAAATCCTGGTCCAGGGGGGTGGGGGGCTGTGATTCACCTAGGGGAATCAGTTGTCGAACTGGGAGGAGGTGAGGCCGAGACAACGAACAACCGAATGGAACTTACCGCTGCGATTAACGCTTTAAGATACATACAAAACTCGCGTGAAAACATAACCGTTTTTACTGATTCTTCGTATCTCATACAAGGAATAACGAAATGGATATATGGTTGGGAAAAAAATAACTGGAAGACAAAAACAAAAGCTGATGTACTTAATGTTGATCTATGGAAAGAACTTCGTACCGGAGTTGTAGATAAAAACTTAACCTGGCGCTACGTCCCAGGTCATCAGGACGTCACGGGTAATGAAAGAGCGAATGACATTGCCGAGGATTTTGCGCTTCAAAAAAAACCAGCACTGTATAAAGGTGATGCATCTCTCCACACCCTGAGACTTTTTTCCGAAGGAATGCCTCTTAGTAGAAATGGAAAAGCTGCCTCTCTTAAAAAAGATTCGTCGACAAAAAGTAGAAAGACGGGAAGTGCCTATTCTTACGTTTCACTTCTGAACGGGAAAATAGAAATACACAAAAGTTGGGACGAGTGTAAAAAACGAGTAAGCGGAAAACCTGCGCGCTTTAAGAAGGCGATGTCACAAGCCGAAGAGCGCATGATTGTGGACGAGCTTAAACAATAGGATATGCAAAAAATAGTTGTCGAACGATTTATTCTCTCGACAACTTTCGTTGGAGTTTGTGTCGGTATCCTTGGTCGCGAACTTTTCCATCTCGATATTGTTTTTGCACTTTTTGTTTTGTTGTTACTTTTAAGTTCAACACTCGGTGTGTATGTTCTCCGAACAGAGATATTGCTACGACCCTTGTTCGTTATTCTTGTTGTCTTTAGTACTGCTCTCGTGCTCGGTCTTACACGATCTGCACAGAACGAAAAAGAATTTCAACTTCTCCGGTATGACGAACAGAACGTAGTGCTCTATGGGAAGGTCGTGAGTGAACCAGAACATCGAGAAAACTATCAAGTATATGTATTAAAAGCTCACGCTTTTGAAACAGAACGTCGATGCGAAATGCTTAATGAAAAAGTGCTTGTCCGCGCTGATATGTTTGAAAACGTATCGTATGGCGAGATACAAAAAGTAAGTGGATACCTTACCGCCCCATCCCCGTTCATTACTCAAAACGGCCGCATTTTTTTATATGATGAATATTTAAAAAAAGATGGCATTGGAATAATTATCTCTTTTGCATCTATTGAAGTCCTTACTGTTGGTCAGGGGAATGTAATACAACACACCTTGCTCTCAATAAAATCAGCGTATCTTAAAAGTATTGCTCGCTTTATATCTGACCCCAGCGTTTCTCTTCTTGGTGGACTGACGGTTGGAACAAAACAATCACTTGGGGAAGGTTTAGAAAATGATTTTCGTACAACTGGGATTATTCATATTGTGGTGCTTTCAGGATACAACGTCATTATTGTTGCTGAAACAATTATGAGAAGTTTGCGACCTCTACCACTCCGCGCTCGACTCAGCGCGAGCATCCTTGCAATTGGATTTTTTGTGATTCTTGTTGGTGCAGGAAGTACGGTTGTTCGTGCGGCGCTTATGGCTGTTGTCGCCCTCTTAGTGCGGGCGTCTGGACGCATTGCTGTTGGGCTACAATTACTCTTACTTGCGGGCGTCTCTATGCTCATCGCGAATCCCACTCTTTTGCTTCACGATCCCTCTTTCCAACTCTCGTTCGTTGCAACCCTTGGATTAATTCTTTTTTCTAAACCTCTTGAAAACCTTTTTTACTGGATTCGTAATCGAGGCTTTCGTGAAATTACCACCGCCACTGTTTCAACTCAGATTGCTGTCTTTCCACTTCTTATGTATCTCATGGGAGAAATCTCTCTCGTAGCTCTTCCGGTTAATCTTCTTATTCTGCCAACCGTACCTGCAGCAATGCTTCTAGGTTTCATTACGGGAATAGTTGGTCTTCTTCCGTTTGTTTCAGTGTTTCTCGCTCCAGTGTTTGGTGCTCTTGCATTCTTCGTATTATCTTATGAGCTTCTTGTTGTGAACATTTTTGCACGGATTCCTTTTGCTTCAATCATCCTGCCTCCGTTCTCTCTTACGCATATGTTTCTCTGCTATGCATTCATTGTGTTTGTGTTTTGGAAACTTGGAAACGCGTGTTCCACAGAATTTCCGAAGCAGTAAAGGTAGCACAAGAGAGGGGTGGTACGAGTCATGCCTAATGAAAATGAGCAGGAGATCTGCTCATTGTATAGTACCCATCTTGCGTAGAGGGGTACCTCTACTCTGACTCTTCAAATCTCTTTTCCACAATACCAAAGTTGGTGTTATGAAAAACTGCTTGTACGTATGTTGCTTTTTCACTTGGTACGTAGTCGAGAAGGAACGCGTGCTCCCAGAGGTCTACTCCAAAAATAAACTGCGCGCTATTAAGGTGCCCAATATGCTGTTCGTCAATCCAACTGTTTACAAGTTTCATTTCTTCTTTGTCGTAATAAAGAATAGCGAAGCCAACACCTCTCATTGCGGTTAATTTTAGGAAATCTTTTTTCCACCGATCGACCGAGCCAAAGTCCTGAGACATTTTTTTTGCAAGCGCGCTCTCTGGGTCAAGTTCGCGTATTCCTCCACCGAGCTGTTCAAAAAAGTATTCGTGGTTTCTCATTCCACCGAACTCGAAAGAAAACCGCCGTCGTGCCTCAAGCAACGCAAACTTTTTTGAATCATCCCCATCCATTGAATCAATGAGTTCGATAATTGTGTTTGTATTTTTGACATACCCGGCATAAAGGCCTAGGTGTACTTCCATTGTTTTTTCTGAAATGCCTTCGAGCGAATGAAAGGTGAATTTTTTCTCTGTGTAGTTTTTCATGGTTTAAAAATTATTAGTGTTTAATGATTCTAACACTTCTTGGTGTGCTGTATTTTCTCTGTTGGTATACTTGACGTATACCATGAAGATATCATACAAACAGGCGAGTCTCACTCGAGAGAAAAGCACACTCTTTTTTCTTGTGCTTTTTTTTACACTCACAACGTTTGTCTCGTGGTCGGTTCTCTTTTTTACACGTTCCGAAAAACAAATTCTTAGCGTGGTCATGCTTGATGTTGGGCAAGGTGACGCATTCTTTATTGAGTCTCCAGGTGGAACGCAAGTGCTGATTGATGGAGGTCGAGGGAGAGCAGCACTGCGCGAACTTTCAAAAGTAATGCCATTTTGGGATCGCTCTCTTGACGTGGTGGTCGCAACTCACCCCGACGCTGATCACATCGGAGGTCTTGTGCATGTTCTCGAACGATTTGACGTTTCGTATATTTTGCACACTTCGATTCAAAAAGACACGCCCGTGTTTCGTGCATATAGTGAAGCCGTTCTGGAAGAGGATCCTGTTATTGTCCCTTCTTCTCGAGGCACGAAAATTACTCTCGATGATTCGGTCGTTCTTACTATCCTCTCTCGTGAAGTTGTTGCAGCAAGCGATACGAACGAAGCGTCGATTATTCTGCGACTTGATTATGGAGGTACCAGTTTTCTTTTTACCGGAGATGCGCCAAAAGAAACCGAGCAAGAACTTCTTCAGTTTTACTCTGTGCTCGACGTTGATGTTCTTAAGGTGGGACATCATGGCTCAGACACCTCAACTTCTACAGAATTTATTTCTGCAACGTCGCCCGACTTTGCACTGATCTCAGTTGGAAAAGAAAACTCATACGGACATCCAGATGACGATGTTCTCCTGCGACTCGAGGACGCGGGTGTAAAGATTCTCCGAAGTGATGAACGGGGGACGGTGCGTTTAATTTCCGATGGAGAAGGAGTGTTTGTAAAACCACTCCATTTCTTTGAAGAATTGCTGGGGCTCTAAAAGAACTTGACATATTATCAATATGTGTTATTATACTGAAGTAGGTTCCTTAAGGAGGAATTATGCTTGTCAGCAGGCGTGACGACGGTGCAAACAGGGCCAGTAGGGCTCGCAGGAAGAGCAGGGGCTCGGCAGCGCGGGATGCGCAACTCGAACTCGAACTCGAGGACGAACTCCAAGCTCTGCAGGGGGAACTCCAAGCTCTGCAGGACGAAATCTACGACTGCTGGGCCTTCCTAGAGTTTCCTCTCGTGTGCGACTTAGACATGGGCGAGGTGCCTCCTGTCGGGTGTTACTGGGACGACGCAACCTCGGCCGACTACTAAGCAACCTCCTCCATTCACATCACACAGGCCAGCTTCTCACGAGGCTGGTCACTTACTTTATACAAGCACAGGGAAAAACTTGACAAAAGACAATTACTAGATATAATATTTACCCAACCTAGCAATAGGTTGTTTGATCTTTTTATCCAAAACACATTTCTAGGCCCTTGAAGGAGAGGTAGTTGTGAAAGATGAGTCTGAGCAAAAAGGACACCTCGATCCGCTCTGGTTTGGTGGTCGGGTGGACTACCCCTCTGTCAACCGTCTCGTTGATCAGATTACAGAACTGACCCCAGAAGAAGGAATGCTTGAAGTAATCATTTCCTCGTTCGGAGGATATAACATCCCAGCGATTGATTTCGAAGTGTGGCTGTCGAGGTTTGAGAGAAAGGGAAACCTGCGGGCGATTGCTGGAACCGTTGTTGCTTCTGCTGGACTCACTTTGTTCTTGGGGTTCGAGCGGAGAACTGCGATTCAGAGATCCGTACTTAGATTTCATCACCTTTCGCTTTCTTCCGACAACAATGATTCGATGGACGAACTTCAACTCAAGCAGGAGGAGTTAAGCTTAATCGATTTCGTCGAGAAAAGGACGGGATTCACTCGCGCTCAAATCAAGGGCTACATGGATGACCGTACTTCTTTGTCTGGAGAGGATCTTTTTCTCTTGGGACTCTGCAATGAAAGACTATAGACCGCCCCTGTGTTACAGGAGGCGGTCTTTTTGATATACTACTTGTATAGTAGTTAAATAACATACAAATATGAATCCAGAAAACATGGGGGGTCCAATTGGAAGTCCTGAAGAAGAAGAGATGGGACGGTTGGTGGAAGAGCGAGGAGCACTAAATGAGGAACTCATGCAAAATGCTGCAGGGGGCACGCTTAGTGACGAGGCTATCGAAGCTAAGCAGAGGCGTATTGAGGAGATTGATGCAGTTCTTGCTAGTAGGTCAAACCGAGAGTAAGCTTGCTTTCATACAATGTCACTATAAAAAGACCAAGCTCTAACAGCTCGGTCTTTTTAATATGTAGAGTGTGTTTACAAATATAAATAAACGTGTTATTATACTACTAGAGCAGTTTCTCGTCATTTCTGCCTAAACCACACAGAGGGAGAGTTTCGTGAGAAAAGAATTCGCCATAAGCAAAGGTCGCGCGGCTTTTCTCAGCGTTTTTCTGTATGTATTACTCGGAATAGCGCTGTCTTCGTTTGTCGTTCCTATGGTTCAAGGAGAACAGCCGCTCCTTCCGTCAATCTACGAATTCCCGCTTGGGCCTGAGTCGGTCATCTTTCTCCGGTCCACCGCCTTCAACTCGCTTGAAAGTCAGACAGATTCAACGCCATTCATTACGGCAACGGGGGAAACGACTCGTCCTGGACTGGTTGCGTTGTCCCGCGATCTTTTGGAAACTATTCCCTACGGATCGATTGTTGAGATTCTCGACATTCGACCTCGAGAAGGGAATCCAAATGGATGCGGGGCGACAATGAAGACCATTAGGCGACTTGAAACGCTACCGGGATTAGAACCCGGGCAGTTCCAGGTTGAGGACACAATGCATCCGAGAAAGGAAAACCAACTTGATATGTGGTTGGAACACCTTGAGGATGCTCGGCGCTGGGGTGTGTGCGAGATTGTGATTCGTGCCCCAGATCAGGAGTCAGTTCTTTTTGCACTTGGAAAGTAGTCGAAAGTGTTACGTGTGCGAACAAAAAGGGCGAGCTTCATTTTCTGAAGCTCGCCCTAAATTTTTTGTCTTGACTGCTATATGAGACCTGCTTTTTTCAGTGTTTCGTATGCGCCGTTTTTTTGAATTGTTTTCAACCCTTTTGTAGAAATATCTACCGTTACGGTTTTGTTCAATTCAGGTACAAAAATTTTCTTCTTTTGAATATTTGCGTACTTTCGTACTTTTCCTGTTGGATTGAACTGAGTAGCACGCGTACGGTTTGAGTATCCGCCGCCTACCTGTGAGCTTTTTCCTGTGATTGCGCAAGTCTTTGCCATATATATGAGTGATTTCGTACGTGAGTCACTGTATCATAGATTTCTTTTTCTGCAACAAAAAAGTATCTGTTTGCAGACCTCCGAGACTTCTGGGTATACTAGGTGGACATGTTTGGAATTGCACCCATTATAAATATTGTTATTCTCATCGGCTCTATCGTGATTCACGAGGTTGCCCATGGGTTTGCTGCTAACAAGCTTGGCGACCCAACGGCAAAACTTGACGGAAGATTGACCTTAAATCCCCTTAAGCACCTCGATCCGGTTGGTTCCCTACTTATTCCTGGAATTTTAGTTATTACCGGAGCTCCTTTTTTGTTTGGGTGGGCAAAACCCGTTCCTTATAATCCCTATAATCTTAAAAATCCCCGACGGGATGAAGCCCTCATCGCGGCTGCTGGTCCAGCTTCAAACATACTCATTGCGATAGTCGCTGCAATACTTTTCCGAGTTTTTATGCCGGGCCTTGATACTCTTTTCGCTTTCGTTCTATTAATGACTGTGTTACTTAACCTCGTGCTCGCCATCTTTAACCTTGTGCCCATTCCCCCGCTCGACGGTTCAAAGCTTCTCTTTGCAGCTGTGCCAAGCTCGTTTGGTAATTTTCGTGCGACACTCGAGGGTATGGGCTTCTTCCTCGTCATTCTCTTTATTGCTACCCCGCTTTCTAACTTTATCGCCCCCCTTGTTTTTGGAATCGCTGAAATCTTTTTAGGAATACGTTTGTAAACTGCTGTTGCTCTCGGTTGGCAAAAGAAAGGGCGGTGTGAGTACTTGCAATCTTCTTCTCTGTATAGTACCCTCAGTTGTGTTAAAGCTCGGTTGAGCTATTTTTAATGTAAGAATAATAAATGGCAACACTTAATCAATTAACTCGAAAAGGGCGTAAGGATAAAACCCGAAAAACAAAGACGGTCGCGCTTGATCGTGGTTTCAATACACTGAAAAACCGTCCTTCACATTACCACGCTCCTTTTAAGCGTGGCGTGTGTACGAAGGTAACAACCACTACTCCTCGAAAACCTAACTCAGCTGTTAGAAAGATTGCCCGTGTGAGACTTTCAAATGGAATGGAAATCACCGCCTACATTCCCGGAATGGGACACTCCCTCCAGGAGCACTCCGTGGTTATGGTACGTGGAGGTGGTCCAAAAGATATTGGTGCGAGCTATACCGTTGTTCGTGGTGTGCTTGATGCCTCAGGTGTTGATAAACGAAAGAAGGGACGAAGTAGATACGGAACTAAAAAATCATAATAGAGTATGAGAAGACCAGTCAAAAAACAACCAAAACCAAAAGCAGATTCAATCTATGACTCTGTTCGTCTTGCAAAGTTCACTAATTACATCATGCTTGATGGGAAAAAGACCATTGCACAACGTATCGTTCACCAAGCATTTGCAGAAATTAAAGAGCGTACAAAAAAAGATCCCCTTGAAATTTTTGAAACCGCACTTCATAACGTTGGTCCTACAATGGAAGTTCGTTCACGACGTGTTGGGGGAGCGAACTATCAAATACCACGAGAAGTTCGCCCTGAACGACGAGACCAATTAGCAATGCGATGGATTACTGATGCCGCTCGATCAGGAAAGGGACGAGCTATACATCTCCGACTTGCAGATGAAATTATTGCAGCAAGCAAAGAAGAGGGTGCTGCATTCACAAAGCGTGAAAATACGCACAAGATGGCTGACGCAAACAAGGCGTTTGCACACTTTGCTTGGTAAGAGAGGTCGGAGAGTAGACCACCTCTCGTTTTCTCATTTGGATGGCACTAAGAGCTTTTACTGGTTTGTTTTTAAGGTGTTCTAGATTACAATCATTACTGTATTTAATTTTTAATTATGAATCGAGATTATCCGCTAGAAAAAGTTCGTAACTTTGGAATTATTGCCCACATTGACGCTGGTAAAACAACGACAACCGAGCGCGTTCTTTTTTATACCGGTGTGTCTCACAAGATTGGAGAAGTGCATGATGGCGCGGCTATCATGGACTGGATGGAGCAAGAACAAGAGCGCGGAATTACGATTACTTCTGCGGCGACAACATGTTTTTGGGTTCCTACCTACAAAAACAAGGATACAGACCTTGATGCTAAGCATCGTTTTAATATTATTGACACTCCAGGGCACGTTGACTTTACCGTTGAAGTAGAGCGTTCTCTAAAAGTTCTCGACGGAGGCGTGGTCGTCTTTGACGGCGTAGCTGGTGTAGAACCACAGAGTGAGACCGTGTGGCGACAGGCTGATAAGTACAAAGTTCCTCGAATTTGTTTTATCAACAAGATTGACCGAACAGGAGCATCGTTTGATCGCTCTTTCCTCTCTATCGTAAAGCGATTAACTCCAAATGCAGTGCGAGCACAACTCCCAATCGGAAACGAAGACAAGCTCGAAGGAGTTATTGATCTTCTCGAGAAGAAAGCCTATTACTTTGAGGACGAGATGGGTGTTCAGGTTGTTCAAAAAGATATTCCAGAAGAACTAAAGGCTGAGGTTGAAGAGTTTCACGGTGTTTTCATTGAGAAAATTGTTGAAAACAACGAAGAGCTGATGGAAAAATATCTTGCTGGTGAAGACATTCCACTTGCTGACCTTAAAAGAGAACTGCGAAAAGGAGTTATTGCAAACCAAATCGTTCCTGTCTATACAGGAAGTGCACTAAAAAACAAAGGAATACAACTCATTCTTGATGCTGTTGTTGATTACCTACCAAGCCCTGTGGATGTTCCTCCAATTAAGGGTATTGATCCTCGCACGCAAGAAGAAGTAGAACGCCCCTCATCTGACGAGGCTCCCTTTGCAGCACTTGCGTTTAAGGTTGCAACTGATCCGTTTGTCGGTCAGCTGACCTACTTCCGAGTGTACTCAGGTACGCTTGAAGCTGGTTCCTATATCTTGAACACTACAACAGGAGAAAAAGAGCGAGTCGGACGAATACTTCGGATGCATGCAAACGACCGAGAAGAAGTAAAGAAGGTGTTTGCCGGTGAAATCGCAGCTGCCGTAGGACTTAAAAACACTCGTACGTCAGACACCCTCTGCGCAGAAGACGCCCCGGTTGTTCTTGAGCGAATTGTGTTCCCTGAGCCTGTTGTGTCTCTAAAAATTGAACCAAAGACAAAAGCAGACCAAGAAAAGATGGGTGTGGCACTCAAAAGACTTTCTGACGAAGACCCAACGTTCCGCGTTTCTACTGATGACGAGACGTTTGAAACAGTTATTGCTGGAATGGGTGAGCTTCACCTCGATATTCTCGTTGATCGTATGAGGCGCGAATTTAACGTCGGTGCGAATGTAGGAAAGCCACAAGTCGCGTACCGTGAAACGATTCAGGAACTTGCAGAGGTTGAACACAAGTACGTTAAGCAGTCTGGTGGTCGAGGTCAGTATGGTCACGTAAAAATTAGAATAAAGCCGCTTGAGCCACTGACAGAGGAACAGCTTGCAAAACTACCAAAGAACGTTAAGCGAGAAGATGATTTTGAATTTATTAACTCTATCAAGGGTGGTGTTATTCCTCAGGAATACATTCCAGCTGTTGAAAAGGGAATCAAAGAAGCGATGCAGCGAGGTATCGTTGCTGGCTTTAAGATGGTGAACATCTCAGTTGAACTTTTTGATGGGTCGTACCACGATGTTGACTCTTCTGAAATTGCTTTCAAAATTGCCGCCTCAAAAGCATTTCAAGAAGGTGCACCTCGCGCAAAAGCGGTTCTTCTCGAGCCTATTATGAAGGTTGAGGTCACTGTCCCAGAGGAATTCATGGGTGATGTGTCAGGTAATCTTTCAAGTAAGCGCGGTATTATTGAATCAACTGAAGACAAGGGAATGGTGAAAGCAATCAACGCAAAAGTTCCACTTTCAGAAATGTTTGGATACACAACCGCACTTCGTTCTATGACCTCTGGCCGTGGACAAAGCATAATGGAGTTTGACCACTATGCGGTAGTTCCTCACAACGTTGCTCAGGAAATCATTGAGTCCCGCTCATAAAAAATAAAAAAACCTATTAACGCAGGTTTTTTTATTTTTGATGCTCACGGCGACGCTTTGATGTTGGGCCGCTTTGCTGTTATAGGAATTGTTCTCAACACTTTTTAAAGCCTATGAATGTTGGCGAAGAATCTGTGTCCAGACCCTGTATATTTCTTGACTTCTCTATGTTCTTTCGCTAGTATAGCTCTGACGCGTATGACGCGCTGTTTTGTTTGTCGCTTTTTTGCTATCATACAAAACAAGCGTTTTTATACAGAAGCGCGCAGGTTCGGTACGAACATTATAAGAATTTGTTTTGGTAGTACGGAGAGTTCAGTCACGCTCACGCATTGAACCTTACGTATTATCAGACTAGTATAGTTAAAAAATATGGCTGAAGCATTTGATCGAAGCAAACCACACGTTAACGTAGGTACCATTGGGCACGTTGACCACGGTAAGAGTACTCTTACCGCCGCTATTACACACGTTCTTCACATGAAGGGACTTGTAAAAAAGCAAGTATCTGTTGATGAACTAGACAAGAGTCCTGAAGAAAAGGCTCGAGGTATTACCATTTCAATTCACCACTCGGAGTACGAGTCAGAGACTCGTCACTATGCGCACGTTGACGCTCCAGGTCACGCTGACTACATCAAAAACATGATTACTGGTGCTGCTCAGATGGACGGCGCCGTACTCGTTGTTGCTGCTACTGATGGTGTGATGCCTCAGACACGCGAACACATTCTTCTTGCAAAACAAGTTGGTGTTCCAAAAATTATTGCATTTTTGAACAAGTGCGACATGGTTGATGACGCAGACCTTATTGACCTCGTAGAAGAAGAGGTGCGTGAGCTCCTTACAAAACAAGGATTTGATGGCGAAAACGCACCAGTTATTCGTGGTTCTGCTCTTAAGGGACTCGAAGCTACTACGCTTGAGGATGAATGGGCGGTAAAGATTGTAGAGCTCGTGGCTGCGCTTGATGAATACATTCCTGTCCCTGAGCGAGAGATTGACAAGCCCTTCCTTATGCCAATTGAAGACATTTTCTCAATTGAAGGTCGAGGAACTGTTGTTACGGGTCGTATTGAGCGAGGTATCGTAAAGGTTGGAGAAGACGTTGAGGTTGTTGGTATCAAACCAACTGCAAAAACAACCGTTACTGGAGTTGAGATGTTCAACAAGCAACTTCAAGAAGGTATGGCTGGAGACAACGCTGGCATTCTTCTTCGTGGACTTAAAAAAGACGACATTACCCGAGGTCAGGTTATTGCTAAGCCAGGCTCAGTAACACCACACGACGATTTTGAGGCAGAAGTCTATATTCTTTCAAAGGAGGAAGGTGGACGGCACACACCGTTCTTCTCAGGGTACAAACCACAGTTCTATATTCGAACAACCGACGTAACGGGTGATGTTACTCTCGCTGAGGGAACAGAAATGGTTATGCCAGGAGACACTGTTACCTTTAAGGTAAAGCTTGTTGCTCCTGTTGCACTTGAAGAGCAAACACGTTTTGCAATTCGTGAAGGTGGACGAACCGTAGGAGCTGGAGTTGTTACTAAAGTTAACGCATAACGCTTCACATTAAACTAACCTTATACACAAATGCCACAGGAAACTAAAACAAAAGAGCCCAAAAAGTCGCCAAAAGTAGCCAAGAAAGCTGCTGTTGAGACACCTGAGCGTTTGCGGATTAAGGTTCAGGCCTATGAGTATAAAATACTCGACAACTCTGTTCGACAAATCATTGACACTGCTGTACGTTATGACGCAAAGGTACGTGGCCCAATTCCATTGCCCACTGATACAAAAAAGTATACGGTGAACCGTTCAAGCTTTGTGTATAAGGATGCACGAGAGCAATACGAAATGCGTACGCATCGTCGCCTTATTGACATTTTAGAACCTTCTGGCAAAGTGATCGAAGCACTTACTAATCTTTCGCTTCCGTCAGGAATTTCAATTGACGTTAAAATGATCTAGTCCACTCAGCGCTCGACTCGGAGGACACACGAGACGCACCCGGTCGAGGAAGTGTGTAAACACGACACGCTGCGCTTAGACTTGCTCAATGGTAGATTCAAAAAACGATAGAAAAAAACATGAAAATCATTCTCGGAACAAAACAAAATATGACTCAGCTCTTTCATGAGAGCGGTGAAGTGAGTCCTGTCACTGCAATTAAAGCTGAATCTGGTGTCGTAACGGCTGTTCGAGAAGAAGAACGAGATGGCTACAGCGCCGTACAAATTGCTGTCGGAGAACGAAACCCAAAAAGGCTGTCAAAGGCAGTGAGGGGCCACTTCGGAGATCTTGGAAGTTTCCGCTATGTGCGAGAGTTTCGAATTAAAGATGGGAAAGAAGCAGGTTTTAAGCGCGGTGACTCCATTGCAATCGAGCAGTTTTCAGAAGGTGACACGGTAGAACTTACGGGTATAAGTAAAGGTAAGGGTTTTCAGGGCGTTGTTAAACGGCACGGTTTTGCCGGAGGTCGCCGCTCACATGGTCAAAAGCATTCTGAGCGTGAGCCTGGTTCAATTGGAGCGGGTGGAATGCAAAGAGTGTTTAAAGGAACGCGAATGGGAGGACGAATGGGTACAGAAACTGTCACCGAAAAGAATGTGCGTGTAGTAAAAGTAGACACGGACGCCGGTCTTATATATGTTCGAGGTGCAGTTCCTGGTCGCCGGGGGACACTGATAAAAATAACAGCACGCTAATTGCATCGTCATGGAAATTACTGTTTATACAACTGGAGGCAAGAAAAGTGGAAGTACTAATCTCCCAAAAGAGATTTTCGGTCTTCCTTGGAATGCCGATCTTGTTCATCAGGTAGTTACCTCTGAGCAATCAAATAAACGAGCGGTCATTGCGCACGCAAAGGATCGCGCTGAGGTTCGAGGTGGCGGTATAAAACCATGGCGCCAAAAAGGAACCGGTCGAGCTCGTCATGGGTCGAATCGCTCCCCTATATGGATTGGCGGTGGTGTGACCCACGGTCCGCGTAAGGAGAAAAACTATACAAAAAAGATAAATAAAAAGATGCGATCAAAAGCACTTTTTACGATTCTTTCAAGGAAGCTTGCTGACAATGAGATTATCTTTATTGATTCTCTTTCATTTAATGATGGTAAAACTCGAGAAGCAAACGATGTTGTCCTAAACCTTTCAAAGGTCAAGGGTTTTGAAAATATGACAAAAAAGCAGGGAAGCAAAGCACTGTTTACCCTGACAGAGGGTGAAGGTAAGGTAAAGATAAAACAGGGTTTTGAAAATATTGCCTCAGTTGCCGTCGGAGATGTAGAAAACCTTAACGCACTCGATGCTTTAAGTTACCACTACCTGGTAATTGTTGACCCTGAAAAGTCCTTAGAGTTTTTAAAGAGTAAACAGAAGAGTAAACAAAAGTAACATGGCACTATTTGGAAAAAAAGAAAAGCCAACAGAAGTAAAGACAGAGAAGAGCACAACGACTCTTAAGAAAAATGCTTCAGACGCTACACAGTCAGGAATTCCTGCACCAATGGTGCTTGTTCGTCCTCACATTACTGAGAAAGCAGCGGTCTTAACAGATGAGAACGTGTATGTGTTTGAGGTTACACCAAGAGCGACAAAGTACACTATTAAGCAAGCGATTACTTCATTGTACAAAAAAACACCTTTGAAAGTTCGTATCGCAAGAAAAGCACCAAAAACGGTGATGCGTAGAACGGGTGCAGGTCAAAAACCAGGACTCAAGAAAGCATACGTATTTATGAAAAAAGGCGATGCGCTCGATATTCTTTAATGTTACCGATTCTGAATTTTAATTATGAAATCATATAAACCAACAACTCCATCACGTAGACATATGACTGTCGTTTCTCACGGCAAGACATTAACTGCGTCAAAGCCTGAAAAAAGTCTGACAACAGGGTTTAAGCGTGGCGTTGGACGCAACAACCAAGGAAGACTTACGACTCGTCATAAAGGAGGAGGGCATAAAAGAAAATATCGCGATATAGACTTTACGTTCAATAAGCTTGATATCCCTGCTACTATCGCATCGATTGAGTATGATCCTAATCGTACGGCATACATAGCCCTTGCTGTGTATCGAGACGGTGAAAAGCGGTATATCATAGCATCTAAATCAACAAAGGTTGATCAGGTCTTTACCGTTTCAGAAAAAGCGCCGATAAAACCAGGGAACCGAACAATGTTGCGTAGAATCCCCGTTGGTACTTTTGTATATAACGTTGAAATCAAACCGGGACAAGGAGGAAAACTTGTGCGCTCCGCTGGTAACTATGCTGAGGTTGTTGCTGTTGAGGGTGACTACGTAAACCTTAAAATGCCTTCAAGCGAAGTTCGAAAAGTGCTTGGTGCCTCAATGGCAACCATAGGAGAGGTGTCAAACGGCGAACACCGACTACGCACTCTTGGTAAAGCAGGTCGTTCAAGGTGGCTTGGCATTCGACCGACCGTACGAGGTTCTGCTATGAACCCCGTTGATCACCCTTATGGTGGTGGTGAAGGAAAATCTGGCCGCGGGTTGCGCCGAGCGAAGTCCAAATGGGGCAAGCCTACTGGTATCGGACAGAAGACTCGCACACCAAAGAAATATTCAAACAAACTTGTTGTTTCTCGACGTAAAACGAAAGGACGCTAGCCCCTCTTTATTTGACACTAGCGCTTCTTTTCTATAGTATTGCAAAGACTTGAAATCAGAAAGATTCAAAAAATTAAGAAAAAATAATGACACGATCACTTAAAAAAGGACCCTATCTCGATCCTCGACTTCTCAAAAAAATTGAGGGGAAGAAACCCAGTGATACCAAGCTCATAAAGACGTGGGCTCGCGCATCACAGATTTCACCTGAAATGGTAGGCTTTACTTTCGGCGTACACAATGGTCGTGAACATCTTCCTGTTCTTGTTACTGAAGAAATGGTAGGACACAGGCTTGGTGAATTTTCACCAACACGCAAATTCTATCGACACGGTGGAAAGATGCAGAAAGAACTTGAAATGAAGAAACGAGAAGCAGAAATCTCAGCAGCGAAAGCTTCAAAAGCAACAGCATAAGCAACTCGTATACATACCTATCATGAAAGCAATTCTTAAAAATTATCGACAATCTCCACGTAAGGTCCGACTCGTTGCTGATCTTGTTCGTGGGAAGCGAGCTGACGAATCTCTCTTGACGCTTGAATTTACTCCAAAGAGAGCAAGCGAAACAGTGGCTGTGCTTATAGAATCTGCTGTTGCGAATGCAATGAATAATGACAATAAGAAACGAGAAAATCTTTTTATAAGTGAAATTACGGTGGACGAAGGCTTTACTCTAAAAAGACATCGCCCTCGCGCTCGAGGCCGAGCCAGTAAAATTCGCAAGAGAACTTCTCATATTACTGTAACTCTCGCAGAGAAGAAATAACATGACACATACTGTACACCCATATGCACATAGGATAGGAATCATTCGTGACTGGAAATCACGCTGGTTTGGTTCTAAAAAAACATACCCTGAGTTTTTGCGCTCTGATGTTATTATTCGTGGTCACATTGAAAAAAAGATGCGAGGCATGTATGTTTCTTCTGTCGAAATTGAAAGAAGTGAAAAAATGCTGAGAGTTATAATCAAAACATCTCGACCCGGTCTTATTATTGGTAGGAATGGTGAAGAAATTCAAAAACTTCGTACCTCTCTTACTAAGGCACTACGAAAAGCAAACTGTGTTGTACCTTCAGAAATGAAGCTTGATGTTGAAGAGATTAAATCTCCAGAGTCTGACGCTGGTATCGTTTCTGAAATGGTTCGTGAGGGACTTGAGCGCCGGATGCCGTTTCGTCGGGTTTTGAAACAAACCGCTGATAAGGTAATGGCTAACCGAGACGTGCAGGGTGTTCGTATTCGTGTCGCCGGCCGACTCGGGGGAGCTGATATGGCTCGAACTGAGACAATACGAAAAGGTCGCGTACCTCTTCAGACATTCAGATCTGACATTGATTTCTCAGAGATTAGAGCAAAAATTGCTCAAGGAACTCTTGGTATAAAAGTGTGGATCTATCGAGGAGAAATTTTTGAGGAAGAAAAGAATAAGCGTGGCGGACACATTAACTAAAACGATATGTTATTCCCTAAAAAAGTTAAATACAGGAAGTGGCAAACACAACGGAAGCATCCGGATAAAATCGGAGTTGCCTCTAGGGGGGTTAATGTTGAGTTTGGCTCTCACGGTCTGAAGGCTACGACATATGCACGTATTCGCTCATATCAAATCGAAGCCGCCCGAAAAATTATTTCTCGTACAATTGGAAAAACAGGAAGAATGTGGATTCGTATTTTTCCAGATCGACCGTATACTCAAAAAGCAGCTGAGGTAGGCATGGGTAAAGGAAAGGGTGATCCTCAAGGCTACGAGTTTGAAACTCTGCCAGGACGCGTTCTTTTCGAGGTTGATGGAGTACCTGAAGATGTTGCGAGAGAAGCTTTAAGAAAAGGGGGTACAAAACTTCCAGTAAAAGTTAAAATTGTAGCTCGCTAATAATATGAAAACAAAAGAACTACAAAAGAAGAAAGACCAAGACCTTTTTAAGCTTCTTAAAGATAAGCAAGAGAGTTTGCGTGAATTTCGATTTGGCGTCTCTGGGGGAGGATCGAATAACACCAGTCAGGCTCAAACGTTTCGCAGGGAAATTGCTCAAATTCTTACGGAGCTTAACTCCCGCACCCGCAGTTAGAAATAATGATTATGGAAAAAACACAAGAAACAAAAGTTCGAAAAACAACACTCAAAGGACAGGTCGTCTCAACAAAAATGAAGGATACTGCGGTGGTTCTTGTTAATCGCTACGTAAAGCACCCAAAGTATAAGAAGTATATGAAAACGGGTAAGCGATACAAAGCTCATGATGAGGGAAACACCGTTATGCTCGGAGATACCGTATTTATTGAGGAATGTTCACCAATTTCTAAAGATAAACGTTTTCGTGTAGTAGCAAAGTAATTGAAATACTATGATTCAACCACAAACACTCGTAAAAATAACAGATAACTCCGGCGGAAAAATTGGACGTGTCTTCAAAGTTCTTGGTGGCTCGAAAAAGCGCTACGCTGAGATTGGTGACGTGGTTGTTCTTTCTGTTCAAACAGCAGAACCACGTAAACAGGTAAAGAAAAAAGACATTCTTCGTGGCCTCGTAGTTCGTCAACGAAAACCGTTTCGTCGAAAAGATGGTTCATATATTCGCTTTGATGAGAACGCAGTTGTTATTATTGAAAAAGAAAAACGAGAGCCTCGTGCGGGACGTGTGTTCGGTCCAATTCCTCGAGAAATATCAGAACTAGGGTATCAAAAAGTTGCCTCTCTCGCGCCGGAGATACTTTAAGAAGAGAATGTATAGAGAGAGGTTGATATAAACAAGAGCAAATGCTAAGCTCTGAAAACTAACGTTCCGAAGTAAAAACATGAAAATTAAGAAAAACGACACCGTGGTGGTAATCACCGGAAAAGATAAGGGAATTAAAGGAAAAGTTCTTGAAGCTTTCCCGCGTCTTTCCCGCGTTCTCGTTGAGGGGGTAAACGTAGTAAAAAAACACGAGAAGTCTCGAACTGAGGGAAATGCGGGTCAAATAATTGAAAAATCGCTTCCTATTCATGTTTCAAACGTAAGTCTTCTTGATCCAAAGGATGGAAAACCAACTCGAGTTGGGTACGTAATTGAAAATGGTAAAAAAACTCGCGTCGCAAAGAAGAGTGGACAGAAAATTGCCTAAACTATATATACTATGACTGCAACACTAAAAGAAAAACAAAACAAAGCATTTGATGTTCTCAAGGAAACGCTTGGTTTTAAAAACAGAATGCAAGCGCCGAAAATTGATAAGATTGTTATCTCTGTTGGCATTGGAAAAGTTGATGATAAAAACAAGGTAGCCCTTATTGAGGATCGGCTTGCGCGGATAACTGGCCAAAAGCCTGCAGCGCGACAAGCAAAGAAGTCTATTGCGACATTCAAGGTGCGTGAGGGTGATAAGGTTGGGTATCAAATTACACTTCGTGGACCACAAAAAGATGCGTTTTTTGATAAGCTTATTCATGTTGCTCTTCCTCGAACTCGCGACTTTCGTGGTTTGTCTCGTCAGTCTATTGATGAAATGGGTAACTATACGCTTGGAATTTCTGAGCACACCATTTTCCCTGAAACATCCGACGAAGAACTAAAGGACGTGTTTGGTCTTGCGGTTACCTTTGTAACAACAGCAGCTGATAAAAAAACAGCGCTTGCCTATCTTGAGTATCTCGGCGTTCCGTTTAAAAAGGAAGAGACGTCTGCATAAAGTCTGATAATCTACATAAAAAACCGGCAGATCAGTCGGTTTTTTTTATTCTATATTTATAACCTGCTGTGCTACAATTTCCATATGAATGAGTCATTCGATAACGCACACAATAGTCCTCAAGAGGGTTTGGAGAGCCAACCTGAAAGAGTAGAGGGGCCAATAGAGGCGCCTGAATTTAACGAGGAGAGAATAGACAAAATTAAACTCAGAAAAGCCATAGAGATTGCGCAAGACGGAAAGACCGCGACTGCGCGCTTTGAGGAGCAGAAGGAAAGCGGGTTTGAAGGTATGAGTGAATCTGAGTTGCGAGCTGAAATACACCGTGCTGAACGTGCACATAGAGAAAAAGATGTTATTCGACTTGAGAAAATCTTAATGGATAAAGAAAGGGAGCGTGTTGTACAAGAAGATACTAATGAAGATGTACCTCAGGCAGAAGCTAGTGAGGCAGAAAAGGAAGTCATTACGGAACAACAGGACAGCGGTACCGCAGAGACTGGAGAGCCTGAAGTAGTAGAATCTCCTGTTGACACAACTGACAAACAAGAAGCACCTAAGAAGAGCTATGCTGAGCGGCTTTCAGAGCTTGCTCAAGAAAAGGATCCGCTCGGACTTGCAAAGGTTGCCCTCCGAGAAACTCTCGAAGAACTGGGTGTAAAGGAATCGTACTATATAAAAGCTGGACCATTCGAGCTTCTTGGTGCGGCTGACAAGCTTTCTGTGGTGAAAAGACATGAGGATTTTAAGCAAGGCCACCCTCAAGTTTCAGCGGATGACCAGAGTCTCTACTTAAAGGGTCTTATATACAAAGAGGTGGAAGAAAATACTGGGCTAGAAAGAGCCGAGTTACCAGAAGAACCCAGCTCTCAGGAAGAAGTAAACGAGCAAGAGGGCGGGCAATTAAAAAATGAGACTGCTGAAGATGAAAAAGAAACAATGCCTGAGGATGCTTCTGGGCCTACCGAGATTGTGCCCGAAAGAGACGAAGTTGAACAAGTGAGTGGTAGCACACCTGAGGCTCAAGTAAATGAAACTGCTGACAAAGAACAGCTACAAAATGAGCAGCAAGAGATATATGAAATGTATTTGCAGTACCTTGCTGGCAACAAGTCACTCTCAAAAACAATGGCAACACTTCGTAACCGTGTTCGCACTGCTTTTGAAAATGATGAGACCTATGAGACTCCTGACAAGCTTGCTGAAGCTATGCGCATGTTCGACTTGCATATTGAGAATCTCTTAAAAAATGACGAAAAAGGTAAGGCTGCACATACTTTTGTTACGACTTTTCTTAGTGCATCCGCAGACCAAGATAAAAATATTCCTAACGATGAGAAGGTAATGTATAAAGACGCACTCACGATACTTCTAGACGACAGAGACCTTGCTAACTTAAGAAACGCTGCTTAATAAGCACGGTAAGTACTAATTTATGCGGCCGAAGAGTCGCTTGTGTGACTAACGGGCGACCACTCTGCGCACTAGTTTTGTGTTGCTGTTTCACCCATTTGACAATGTCGGGCTCACTTGCTAATCTTCTGTGGTAAAGCTTTTAGGGCTTTTTACTTTTGT
>JBBDJZ010000008.1:38714-45845 GCA_040879625.1 Minisyncoccota bacterium
TCGGGCTCACTTGCTAATCTTCTGTGGTAAAGCTTTTAGGGCTTTTTACTTTTGTCTCTATGGTGTGCTTGTCTAATCGACACATCAAGAGACCTTACCATTAATTTTTATTTTCGTTCGCAACCATCATGGCTAAAACCTCAGTAGTAGCACGAAGTCAAAAGAAGCCGAAGTTCTCATCTCGGATTGTTCGACGCTGCTTTAAGTGTGGAAGAAAGCGCGGATTTATGAGAGATTTCGGACTATGCAGAATCTGTTTTAGAGAAATGGCAAACGAAGGTAAAATCCCAGGTATTAGAAAATCATCATGGTAACAGATCCTATCGCAGACTTTCTTGTACGGATGCAAAACGCATCTCGAGCAGGAAAAGAAACAGTTGAGGTTTCCTTTTCGCAACTCAAGGAGAATATTGCAAAACTTCTTGTCCGAGAAGGATACCTTGAAAACGTTTCTATAAAAGGAGAAGGCGTAACGAAAGCCCTTGTTATGACTCTTAAGTATTCTCCGGACAAGACCCCGCGCCTCCATGAGGTTCGTCGTGTGTCAAAGTTGTCACGACGGATGTACGTTCCGTATAGAGAAGTTAAGCCGTTTAAGTTCGGTAAGGGTCTCAGGGTTCTTTCCACCCCAAAGGGCGTTGTTACGGGTACTGATGCAAGAAAAGAGAAAGTAGGAGGAGAGGTTTTGTTTACGATTTGGTAATATACATATGTCACGAGTAGGAAAACAAGTTATTGAAATCCCAGCTGGAACAACTGTCGAAGTAAAAGATGGCTCTGTTGTCGTTAGTGGAAAAGGTGGAACTCTTTCGCGTAAACTTCACGATAAGGTTTCTCTTGAAATAAAGGATTCAGAAGTTAGGGTTGTTCCCGCAGACGAAGCACTTGAAACACAAGCTCTCTGGGGAACCTTTGCCTCGCACGTGATTAACATGATTGCAGGTGTGACAACTCCTTTTGAAAAGAAGCTCGTCGTTGAGGGTGTTGGTTTTCGAGCAGAGTTACAAGGGAAAGATCTTATTCTCAACCTTGGCTTCTCTCATCCCATTAAGATGAACATTCCTGAAAACCTAGAGGTAACAGCTGAAAAGAATGTTATTACCGTACGCGGAGCTGATAAAGAAGCTGTAGGACAATTTTCTGCAACCATTCGGGCTCTTAAGAAACCAGAACCATATAAGGGTAAAGGTATTCACTATAGTGATGAAGAAGTTCGACGTAAGCAAGGTAAGAAGTCTGTGTAACATACTATATGACCACGAATAAATCAGAAAAACGAACAAAGCGTCACTCTCGGATTCGAGCACGTGTTATTGGTACAAGCGAACGCCCACGCCTTGCAGTTTTTAAGTCAAACCGCCAGCTGTATGCACAGGTTATTGACGATAGCACGGGCACAACTCTTGCAGCAGCTCACTCAATGAAGACTTCTGGTAAGACACCACGTGAAAAAGCTGAAGCTGTTGCTCGCGAGATTGCAAAGGCTGCGCAAGTAAAGGGGGTTACCTCTGTTGTCTTTGATCGAGGAGGATTTTTATATACCGGAAATGTAAAGCTTTTTGCTGATACCGCGCGAGAAGCTGGACTAAAATTTTAAATTATCAAAATGGAAACCACGACTGAAAAAAAGAATATAGCTACTCCAAACGTGCAGAAGGATGCTTCTACGGCTCCGCGTCCATCAGCTCCTGCACCTACAGCAGGAGGTGAAAGAGATGGTGCGCGAGTATCTCGTTATGGTAATCCTCGAGCACAAAGCGGTCAGGGTGGTGCCGCGCGAGGTGGCCGTGGGAATGATGGGAAGCGTGGTGGTAAACACTCAGGAAAGAGAGGTGAGCGTCCGAAGCCTGAATTTGATCAAAAAATAATTTCAATACGGCGTGTAACACGTGTTGTTGCAGGAGGCCGCCGATTTAGTTTTTCCGTTGCCCTCGTAACGGGTGACCGGAACGGTTCAGTTGGAGTAGGAATAGGAAAAGCGTCAGATACAGCTCTTGCAATTGAAAAAGCATTCAGAGACGCAAAGCAATCAATGCGTACGTTTAAACGAACTGAAGAAGGCTCTATTCCCCATGACGTAGAGGCGAAATACACCTCATCAGTCGTCATGCTTCGTCCATCAAAAGGAAAGGGTCTTGTCGCTGGTAGTTCGGTTCGTACCGTTCTTGAACTTGGAGGAATTAAAGATGTGTCAGGTAAACTTTTGAGTAGAAGCAAAAACAAGCTCAACAATGCCCGGGCAACAATGAAGGCCCTTGAAAAGGTTGGAACGATGACTCGACAACGAAAGACTGAGGCACGACCACAAACAGAAGAACGACCACGAAACGAAAGATCTCGTTCATAACATATATTACATTTTCTACCATGCAGATTCATGATTTACAAAGAAGGACTCCAAACAAAACTTCGCGCCAGATAGGTCGCGGGGGGAAAAGAGGCAAAACATCCGGCAGGGGACACAAGGGGCAGAAAGCGCGAGCGGGGCATAAGATACGCCCAGAAATTCGTGACCAAATCAAAAAGCTTCCCAAGTTGCGTGGGTATCGATTTGCGAGTATTCAACAAAAAAAAGCTGTCGTAAACCTTTCAGACATAAGCGAAAATTATGCTGACGGAGATGTTGTTTCTCCTGCTACTCTTTTAGAGAAAAAACTTATTAAACGACAGGGCGGCGTGTTGCCAATCGTAAAAGTATTAGGAACAGGAGAACTTACCAAAAAGGTGACTTTTGAAAAGGTTGAATTTTCAGAAACTGCGAGTGGAAAAACAGGTTTGGTAAACAAGTCAGAAAAAAAAGTCACACACAGTACAAAAACTGAGAAAAAAATCTCACCAAAGAAGACAGTAAAGAAGGAGTCATCAAAGGCCTCAAAAATGCCAAGCAAGAAAGCGGCTAAATAACAAACCAATGAATTTTTTTGGAACAATTAAAAAAGCTTTTAAAGATCCGCAGATACGAAAGCGACTTTTTTTCCTATTGTCTGCACTTTTTGTATTCCGAGTATTGTCTGCTGTTCCAATTCCTGCAATTGACCAAGCGCAGCTTTCAACCCTTCTTGCAAATAACCAGTTTCTTGGCCTCTTAAACCTTTTTTCAGGAGGTGGCCTGTCTTCTCTCTCGATTATTATGCTTGGAGTAGGTCCTTACATTACGGCCTCAATTGGTATGCAACTCCTCACCACAACGGTCCCTCAACTGAAGGCCATGTACCACGAAGAAGGAGAAGCGGGAAAGCGACGGTTTTCTCAAATTTCACGACTCATCACGGTCCCCTTGGCGCTTATTCAAGCCTTTGGTTTCCTCGTGTTTCTTCAGCAACAAGGACTTCTTGGTAGTTTATCTGTTCCTGAACTCGCGTTTAACGCTCTTATTGTTGCCGGTGGTTCCATTCTTATCATGTGGATTGGTGAGCTTATTTCAGAGTTTGGTATCGGGAACGGTATCTCGATTATTATTTTTGCAGGTATTGTTGCTTCATTGCCAACGACTATTCAACAGCTGGTGTTTACATACACGCCGGCGCTCTTGCCAACCTATATTGCCTTTGCAGCAGCTGCCGTTGCGGTCACCGCTGGAGTTGTTGCAATCTCTGAAGCCGAACGTCCTATTCCTATTACTCACTCAAAACAAGCTCGAGCAGGAGCAAGTGGTGGTGTTTCTACCTATCTACCACTTAAAGTAAATCAGGCGGGTGTTATGCCAATTATTTTTGCGCTTTCAATCCTTCTTTTCCCTCAGTTTTTGTTTGGGTACCTTGCGGGACTTGATAATGCAACGCTTGCAAACTTTGGTGCTCAGGCAACTGCATTATTTCAAAACAGCATCTTTTATTCCTCTTTTTACTTTTTCCTTGTCGTCTTCTTTACGTATTTTTATACTGCAATTACGTTTGACCCGCAGTCTATTTCAGAGAATCTTCAAAAGAGTGGAGCCTACGTTCCTGGAGTTCGACCCGGAGAGGCGACCGAAAGACATATTGGTATAGTGCTAGGCCGCATTACGTTTATTGGCGCACTGTTTCTTGGTGCTATCGCTGTCCTGCCTCTTATTATGCAAGGCATCACCGGAAACCCGAGTCTTGCAATTGGGGGTACTGCACTTCTTATTACGGTCTCCGTTGTGCTTGATCTTATAAAAAAGATTGACGCGCAGGTCTCAATGAGAGAATACTAGTTTCCTCTACTTTCCGTACCGTCTACCGTGGCGCCTACTCTAGGCGCCATTTGTTGTATGATTCAATAACTTTTTCAGCAACCTGCTCTGGTGAGTTGGTCTCTGTTTCTATAACAACATCAAATTGAGACGTGTCAGAAGAGTTAATTTCATAACGTTCAATAAAGCGCTTGCGCTCACTCTCTGCGCGAGTAAGGGTGTTTTCGAGAACATCCTCAACCGATGTACCGTGTTCAGTTTTTGTACGAATAGATGTGGTGGTCTGTAGGCTGTTGAAAATGCGCTGTGCCGCATATTCTGGGTTTAGTGTGAGATATACCTTAAATGAGTCTGGAATCCAGTGCCAAGCTGTCCGAGAGTCTATCACAAGCTTGTTTTGCAGAGCGCCGACATCCTGAATTGCGGTATCTATTTCACGATCAATGTTAGGATCTGTTTCTGCAAGGTGGTTCATTTCTCCAATCGTAACCCCTTGTTTTTCTGCCATTTCTCGCATAAGAGAACCCGAAGAAAACCTTCTATATTTCAGTAGATGAGCGACAATATCTGCCGTGGTACTTTTTCCACTACCGGGATCCCCTGCAATTGTGAGTATTTCTTTCTTCATCGATATTATTGTCGTTAATTAAAACATGTTTTTCCAATTTCAGCACGACGTAACTTGTGCTTCACGAGCCAGATTAAAAGAGGTAAACTGTTAGGCGAGGTATGAAATCACTTAAAACTATTATTCTGATAGGAAGCCAGGGAAGTGGAAAAGGGACACAGGCTCGCAATGTGCAAGAATATATGAATCAGGAGGGGTTGGGATTACCGACTTTTCTTTTTAGTATGGGTGAAAGTTTTCGTCAGTTTGCAAAAGGGGATGGATTTACAGAAGATCGCGTTCAAGATTTTCTTTCAAAGGGTACAATACTACCCCTCTTTTTACCTGTTTGGTCATGGACACGAATGTTTATTGAAAACATACACGGAGAAGAACATCTTATTTTTGATGGATCACCTCGAACGCTGGACGAGGCGCGAGTGCTTGAATCAGCATTTGCGTTTTATGGTCGAGAATCAGTCATTGTCTTAAAACTAGAAGTTTCTCGCAAGGAGATTCTGGAACGACTGATGCTTCGTGGCAGGGAAGATGATACTGAGGAGGCTCTTGAGCAACGTGTCTCATTGTTTGAAGAAAACAGTCTTCCTATCCTTACTTTTTTTGCAAGTAACCCGCGTTACAGAGTTGTTTCAATTAATGGTGAGCAAGATGCTCAGAGTGTCTTTTTGGAAATAAAAACTGCCATTGAAAAAATATGAATCCGTCGAGCTTTTTAATACGTAATTGACGCAACTGACCTTTTTAGTGACCAAGCAGACATTCTTTTATAGAAACTATAATATGCGCCACTTATTTTAAATGCTTATACATAAAATATTATGATTATTTCAACTGACGAAGAGCGAGAAATTGTGCGTGAAGGAGGTAAAAGACTTGCGGCAATTCGTGAGGCGCTAATACAAAGTGTCGTTGTGGGAATTACTACAACAGAGCTGAACAATCTTGCGCACAGCCTATGCGTAGAAAATGGAGATAAACCCGCATTTCTTAATTATCAACCACATGGTGCGCCTCGACCGTTTCCTGGAAGTGTATGTATTTCCATCAATGATGTTGTTGTTCATGGGATACCAACAGAAAATCCGCAAACAATTAAATCTGGAGATCTTGTCACAATAGATGTGGGGCTCATACACCGAGGAATCGTTACCGATACCGCCCTAACTGTTGCTGTAGATGGAGCCAGTGAACGGGAGCGCGAGCTCGTCCGCACAGCTGAAAGTGCGCTCTCATACGCAATTGGAAAGGTGCGCGCAGGCGTCCGAGTGAGTGAGATTTCAAAGATTATCGAGTCGGTTGTTGTCGCAAAAGGGTTTAGTGTCCCCGAAGAACTTGGGGGCCACGGCGTCGGAAGAAGCGTTCACGAAAATCCAAGCATACCAAACGTTTATACGGGTAGTAAGGGGCCACTGCTTAAAGAAGGTGAGCTCATAGCAATTGAGCCGATTATAACAATGGGAACCGCTGATCTTATTTTTGATACAGATGATGGCTACACCATTCGCACGAAAGATGGTTCAAAAAGCGCACATGCTGAACATACCGTTCTTGTTACTGCAGATGGGGCTGAGATAATCACATAAATCCACAGCTCGCCTCTCTCTTTTTTTTGCGTATGCTACAATTACACATATGTCAGATGTACCTACAAACGGTGCGAACAATACGCAAGTAAGCTCTCAGGGTCTGGGACAAAAAAATGGAGCGTACGGTCGAGATATCGAAGATATTGACCGAGAGCTTGAAGCCTATCTTGAAGAAAAACGTTCAGGCAAGGGGGTTGGGTATCATCATTCGGTTGATGAGCAATTATCTCAGATACGCGAAAAATTTGGTGCCCGAGTAACTCCAACGAAAGAATCTGAAAAACCTAAAGAAGTAGAAGTTGTCCGAGATACTCCGAGTGCGTACTCTGCGCGCAAAGAGGAAAAACCACACGGACAGCAACTTCAAGAAAAAAAAGAAGTGAACACCAATAATCAAAACACCCCAGTATTGTCTCACGAAGAACTCATACGTTCCCTCGAAGAAAAGTATAGTCGAGGAGAATCAACAAATCTTCCACCAAAAGCACCTATTTCAAATGAGAAACAACCCTCAGCCTCAAAGGAGATACCGAAAGCTGTTTCAGCTGAAGAGTCAAATTCAACCCTTGTTGATCTCAGAGAAAGCATTCAGCCCCTTAACCAGAATCGTGTCGATACTCTTCTTCGTAAAGCTGCTTTGCTCACAAAAGAAGAACAGAAATCACTTTCAGAAACCTTTCTCGCTCGATTTATAAGAAATAAGGAGCGAATGGAGCTGTATACTAAAACCCAAAGCGCGCTTGAAGATGAGTTTGAACGCT
>JBBDJZ010000008.1:45945-49021 GCA_040879625.1 Minisyncoccota bacterium
AAACTTGAAAAGAAACCCCTTGTTCTTGTATATGAACCCGAAAACGGATTTGTTCGAAAACAGGTAGACCCAGATGATACTACACTTACGCTCACGTATTCGCTTGAAAGTTCTACAAACACAGCTGTGCTTACCGTCTACGATACTCATGGAAATGAGCTTGGTGTATTTAGAACACCCGAGAAGGAACTAGATAACTAAACCTATGGAACCTAAACCATTTGAGGAGAGACGCTTTTCAACTCCTGAGGAAGAGCTCGTGTACTTACGTGAAAAACTTCGAGAAAAAGAAACGTACGTAGAAACTATTCCAAATACTCCTGAACGCATCGAAAGGAGTGCCGATGAAAATCATCAGGTTGTTCTCGAGTACCTTGAGAAGGAAGCGATGCTTGAAGATACGTTTGCAGAAACGCAAAATGATGTACTTCAGGAAGTTCTCGGACTTGTACCAGAAGACCATGATGCAAAAGTGATAGAGCTTATTACTATTGCAAAAGAAAAAGGTATTAAGCACACCCTGAGTGCAATCCGAAGTTTGAATAATGCGCATCTTGAAGACGATTTTCATAGAGCACTTGTTGAATATATCAAAACTGATCACGGTATTTCTGGTATTGAAGAAAATAAACGTCTTTTCAGAGCTCTCAATCTTTCACTTTTCGAAGTGTCTATTTCAAAGACTGATTTAGAAAACACCGACAAGGAGGTGTTTCGCTCAACCCAAGCTCGCATGCAGGAACTTTTTGCTGGACTCCGGTCAATCGTGGAATCTGGATCAATTGCAAACCACAATGACTTTTACTTTGCAATTGAAATCGCACTCGAAAATGTTAGTTCACACGTGCAGTTTTTTCTTGCCATTCCAAAAGGAAAAATTGAGTTATTTGAAAAACAGTTTTCCGCTCTCTTTCCTCGTGCCCGCTTATCTTTTGTGAAGGACGATTACAATATTTTTAATGAGAAAGGTGTGGTGAGCGCCTCCGTGGGGCACCTCAAAGAGCCCGAATTGTACCCCCTTCGTTCGTACGATACCTTCGATTCAGACCCTCTGAATACGATTCTTAATTCATTTACGCAACTAAATCATAAGGGTGAAGGAGCGGCGCTTCAGTTTCTCTTTTCACCCCGAAGCGAGCATAAGTTGAAGTATTTAAGAAGTGTTCGAGACAAAGTCAAACAAGGCAAAGACATTAAGAGTGTTCTGGAAGAAGGTTCTATTGGCTTTGAATTAAAAAAATTTCTTTTTGCCTCTAAGAAAAAATCTGAGACTGAACAATCCGGCCCCGTACCATTTGATGAAATGACCGTTCGTTCTATTGATGAGAAGGTATCGTCGCCACTCTACGATGCAAATATTCGCATTCTTGTATCAGCAGAAGATGGAGCTCGAGCGCGCATTATTAGGGAGGGAATAGAGTCATCATTCAACCAGTTTGCTCTTGAGGGTTCAAATAGCCTTCACTTTAAAGAGTACGCAGGTAGTGCACTTTCTCAGCTCGAGCGAAAATTTTCGTTTAGAATGTTCGATTCGAAAACTGCTCTTATTCTCAACCACAAAGAAGCCGCAACGCTTATTCATGTACCAGGACCGGGTACCCATGTTTTAAAATCTGCTGGAATATCAAATCGAGAGTCTGGCGCCCCTCCTTCAGATGTTCCAGAGGAAGGTCTTCTTCTTGGGATAAATACCTATAGAGGTAAAACAAAAAATATTTTTGCAGCAGCAGACGATCGCTTGCGTCACTTTTATGTTATTGGACAAACAGGAACGGGTAAGTCGACACTTTTGAAGAACATGATTACCCAAGACATCCTAAATGGAGAGGGGGTCTGCATGATTGACCCACATGGGTCTGATATAGAAGATATTCTTGCAGTGATTCCAAGGGAGCGCTATGAAGACGTCATTTACTTTGACCCGAGTGATCAGACTCGCCCAATGGGACTTAATATGCTGGAGTATGACCATTCACGCCCAGAACAAAAAACATTTGTAGTGAATGAAATGTTGTCTATTTTCAATAAGCTCTTTGATATGAAGACGGCAGGCGGGCCTATGTTTGAACAGTATTTTAGAAACGCACTCCTCCTTGCTCTTGAGGGGAATGAACCAGCAACACTTTTTGATGTATCGAGAGTGCTCTCTGATCCAGCCTACCGTGCAAAAAAACTAGCGCAGTCTTACAACCCTGTAGTCATTCAGTTTTGGAATGAAATTGCGAGTAAAGCTGGGGGTGAGGCCTCGTTACAAAACATTGTGCCTTACATAACGTCAAAATTTGATGTCTTTCTTTCAAACGACATTATGCGCCCCATTATTGCTCAAAAACAGTCAGCGTTTAACTTTAGAGAAGTAATGGACGGAAAGAAGATTCTTCTCGTTAATCTTTCGAAAGGAAGACTCGGAGACATTAACGCCTCACTCATCGGACTTATCATTGTCGGTAAACTACTTCTCGCAGCCCTCTCACGAGTTGATAGTCGTGGACAAAACTTTCCTCCTTTCTATTTGTATCTTGATGAATTCCAAAACATCACCACAGATTCAATCGCCGTTATTCTTTCTGAAGCACGAAAATACAAGTTATCACTGACTGTCGCTCATCAGTTCATTGCTCAGCTTTCTGATTCAATTCGAAATGCTGTATTTGGAAACGTTGGTTCATTTGCAACGTTCCGAGTGGGAGCAGATGATGCTGAGTATCTTGAAAAAGTATTTGCCCCTACGTTTGATACCAGAGATATTATGAATGTTGAAAATAGACGAGCACTTCTCAAGCTGCTTGTTAATGGTACACCACGAGATCCGTTTATTGTTGAAACCGTACGGCCTCTTTCTGGAGATGAGTCTCAGGTTGAAGAACTTAAAAACCTATCACGTGAAAAATTTGGACGAGATAGAGTTGAGATTGAGCGTGAAATTATTGAAAAATATCGTTCAAAGTAAAATCTTCTCTTTACTTATTTACTACTTCTCATTATGCTAAGCGATGTAGACAATAACGCATAAGAAAATAGTATGAACCACCCAAAAAAAGAACAAACGTACGTAATGGTGAAGCCAGATGGAGTA
>JBBDJZ010000009.1:0-8135 GCA_040879625.1 Minisyncoccota bacterium
CGTAATCACGAAAGGTCCCTAAGTATTGACCTTTAATCTAGTATACACCCTTTAGAGAAAGCATATGGACGAATTTGTGGATAAATTCTTACATGAACTCTAATGAATCACCCCTAGATTGCCCCCGAGATGTTATAAATAGGTATGAGGACTGAGGCAAGCAGAAAGCCCACACCAAGACCAAGGAGCACAATCATCGCTGGTTCAATGAGCGATACGAGCGTATCAACTGCGTTAACAACTTCACGCTGATAGAAATGGGAGAGTGTTTTTAAAATGTTACCGAGCTCTCCCGTTTCCTCACCAACACGTATCATCTGAATCATAATTCCTGGTATTTCATCATTGTTTCTACCAAGCGCCTCTGAAACAGGTGCCCCGGCTCGAACTTCTTCAATTGCGTTTGCAATAATATCCTTATATTTCTTATTCTCAACAATAGAAAGTGTGGACTCGAGCGCAGCTACCATAGAGATGCCTGAGATAAGCATCGTGTTCATGTTATCTGCAATACGAGAGAGATAGAGCTTGCGATAGATATCACCAAGGACAGGAAGACGGAGTTTAAGATTCGCAAATGCGCGCTCCCCTTCTTCAGTTTGAATGTGCTTCCATCCAAAGAAACCTAAAATGATGAGCGCAATAAGAAGGAGAATGCCGTAATGTACAAAAAAGGAAGAGATACCAAGCGTTATTCTTGTATAAATTGGTATTTCTTGACCTGACTCTACGAGAATGCTGCTAATTTTCGGAATGACCATCGTGAGCATCAGTATCATTACGCCGATGAATGTTGAAATAACAAAAGCAGGATAGATAAGGGCACTTTTTGCCTTAGAGGTAATCTCATAGTTACGGTCCATATAGTCAGCAAGGTAGCCAAACGTTTTATCAAGCTGACCTGACTCTTCGCCCGCGGCAACCATGTTGACATAGAAGTTGTTAAACACCTTCGGGTGTTTCTCCATTGCTTTTGAGATGGAGCTACCGCCGGAAATCTCATCAGAAATGGTTGCGAGCGCAGTTCTTAAGGTCTTGTTCGTCACCTCAGAACCCAATAGACGGAACACCTTAAGAGCTGACACTTTTGCCTCGAAGAGCGTCGAAATCTGTCGAGAAAGAATCACAAGTTCACGAGTGGAAACATGATCAAAAAGCTTGATATCCATTTCAAGAAAACCCTTTTCATCAGCCGAAGAAAGTGACGTGAGTACGATGCCACGCGATTGCAACGAGTTAATCGCAACTTCATCGTTTACCGCGTCAATAGTTGCCTCTTTTTCAGAGCCAGCGTCATCTATGTATGTGTACTTATAAAGCATCGTGGTTGTTTATTTATGAAATCAGATTCAAAAGACCTCGCTGATCATTAGAATGGCGCTGTGCGTTTTCAAGAGAGATAAGACCTGAGCGAACGAGCTCCGCGAGAGAGCGGTTCATTGATATCATTCCTTGCTCAAGCCCCGTCTCAATAACGGACTGAATTTCGTGAGTTCTGTTTTCTCGAATAAGGTTGGACACAGCATTGTTGTTTATGAGTAGCTCAACCGCTGGGACCATTCCTCCTCCAATCTTTGGAATAAGTCGCTGTGAGAGAATGGCTGTGAGCGATGAGGAAAGCTGGCTTCGCACCTGATTCTGCTCTTCCGCTGAGAATGATCCGATAATTCGGTCAATCGTTTGTGAGGCATCGTTGGTGTGGAGCGTAGAATACACGAGGTGACCGGTCTCTGCTGCAGTAACCGCGGCGCCCATGGTGTTTGACCCTCGCATTTCACCAACCATTATTACGTTTACGTCTTGGCGAAACGCGGACATAAGCGCCTCGTGAAAACCGGTCGTGTCCACTCCCACCTGACGCTGATTTATAATTGAACGCTTTGGCTCAAAGACGAACTCCACAGGATCCTCAATCGTAAGGATGTGTTCTGCTCGTTCGGTGTTAATAAGGTCAACCATAGAAGCAAGAGTGGTTGATTTACCTTGACCAATAGGACCGACCGTCAAAAAGAAACCTTGCTTTTTCCTTGTGAAGTCTTTAAGAATTGGAGGCAAACCAAGTTCTTCAATTGTTTTAACCTGGCCTGGGATAAGTCTGAGCGCTACACCCGCAACGTCCTGCTGAAAAAACGCATTCCCTCTAAAGCGCGCCTTGCCCTTATAATCGTACGCAAAGTCAATCTCGTTGCGTTCCTCAAATCGCTCAAAATCACTTTCTGAAACGAGTTCTTGTACGAGACCCAGAGTATCCTCAGGCTTAAATTCCTCTTTGCTTTTAATAGGAACAAGGGTTCCGTGAATTCGGATGGTTGGGTGTTTCCCTGAAGAGAAGTGAATATCTGAAGCTCCTTCATGGAGCATGATTTCAAAAAGTTCTTCGAGCAGTTTAGAATAATCCATTTTAATGTTTGACAATTATTTTCTCTTCATGTGAGTTGTGTATCTCCACGACAGCGCTCACCACCTCAGAAGGAATTGAGCTTGCCTTTACAATATATCCTCGAGCACCGAGCGATTCTGCCTTTTCAATATCCTGTTCACGACTTTGGTTCGTGAGAGCAATAACAGTTGTCTCCTTTAGCAAGTCTTTCTCACGAATAGTCGTGAGAAACTCAAAACCATCAGTGCCAGGCATGACGAGGTCAAGTAACAGTACGTCAAACTTTTCAGCACCAGCCTCAATGAGCGAAAGTGCGTCCTCTGCGTTTTGAACAACTCTTGCATTAAATCCAAGTTCTTGAAACTTAAACGAGTACATATCTGAAAGATAACTATCGTCGTCAACAATGAGAATCTTAAGTGATTGTGTGTGTTCAGAATTCATAGGTAAAGTATATTACAGTTTGTTGACTTCTTCAAAAGGAATCTCTCGTCTAAACGCCTTAATGAGTGCATCTTCGCGCATTGTTATCATGCCATCCTCGCGGGCAATCTCCATAATGTTGTTTTCTGTTGGATTATCGAGAATTGCTTTTTCAATTCGTTTATTTATATCGAGCACTTCAAAGACTGCAAGTCGGCCTTTCGTACCAGATGGACAGTCCTTTCCTGGTGCAGCCTCATAGACCTCACGCGGTATCTCTATTGTGCGACGGTACCTGTCGGGAATATTTTCAAGCTCCTTTTCAACCATCACCCTAATGCTATCCTCAACAGGAATCGGTTTGCCCGCACCGGGACACAATCGCTTCGTGAGTCGCTGTCCCATGGTCATAATTAATGTTGGTGCAATAAGATACGGATCAATACCCATATCAATGAGTCGTGGAATAACTCCAATCGCGGTATTTGTGTGAATAGTTGAAAGAACAAGGTGTCCTGTGAGAGATGCCTGAATGGCAAGTTGCGCTGTTTCCTTGTCTCGAATCTCACCAACCATAATGATGTCGGGGTCCTGACGAAGGGTCGTACGGAGTCCTGAGGCAAAAGTATATCCAATCTCCGGACGCACCTGGGATTGGCTGATTCCGGGTACGTTGTATTCAACCGGATCCTCAAGAGACAACACGTTCTGTGTTTCCCTATCGAGCTCGTTGAGCATAGAATAGAGCGTCGTCGTTTTACCAGATCCCGTTGGTCCTGAGATAAGAATCATGCCGTACGGAGCTTGAATAGCCTTGCGGACAAGACCTTCATCGCGCTCTGAAAGCCCAAGCTCTGCAAGGGGCACCACGCCTCTTTCGGAATCAAGAATACGCATTACCACCTTTTCGCCGTAATAGGCAGGAAAGGTAGAGACACGGAAGTCAATTTTTCGACCATCAATATGGGCAGAAAAACGTCCGTCTTGTGGTTTTCTTTTTTCATCCAAGCGAAGCTTTGACAGAATCTTGATACGTGCAACAACAGCGCTGTGAACATTTGAGGGAAGCTTCAGTGAGGTAAAGAGTTCGCCGTCTACTCGGAAACGCACGCGGACTTCTTTGTCCATGTGCTCAATGTGCACGTCTGAGGCATTACCTTCGGTTGCATATCGAATGATGGTTGCAACAATTTTTGTAACAGGCGCTTCTTCAACAACATCAGCATCTCCCATTGCTTCGATGCTCTCCTCCTCTGCGGTACCTTGACCGATTTTTATTTCTTTACCTTTCTTTTTTGGCTCTTTTTCGTCTGCTATTGCCTGGTCGAGCACACCGAGCGCCTCATTTACGGTACCGGTTAAGCCCGTATACCCCTCAAAAGCTCGCTCGTAATCACTCGGTTTTATAAGAAAAATCTTATACGGTATGTTCTCCTTTGCTACAGAAAACTGAACGGCATCGCGCGCCTCGACATCGTCGGGGTCAACAATTCCTACCTCTAACACACCGCTCTTAAATGCGAGAGGGATGATTCGATAGTGCTGGGCAGACTTCTCAGGAATATGCTGAAGAATCTCTGCTGCTATCCTTTCTTCACCAACTTCTTTTATTGGGATGTGATAGTACTCTCCTCTCGCCTCGAGTAATACGTCTTCTTTCAAGCCCCCCTTTATTAATTCATCTTCGAGCGAAACAGCAAGACCCTTATCGCGCTTATCAGCGATTTCTTTTATAGTATCCTGCGAGATGAGCTTCTTTTGCTCAAGAAATGATAAGAACGACATAAGGTAAAACGTTAGGAACAAGCACTACTGAAGTGGCGCAAACGGGTTCTCTCGACCTGGAGTTTGTGGCTCGAGAGGTCGTGAAAAGTCTTCTAAATTAGAAAATGCGGTGTTTTGAATGAATCCAGAGTCAAATGAAATTGAACGAAGGTCATCGAGCAAAGAGAGGAGCTCTCGACCCGTCTGAGACGAAAGACTCTCAAAGTTTGTAAAGGAATCGATTTCAGCACTTGCGCTTTCATGCACGAGCCCCTCGCCGACAACAGAGCTTCCACCTTCTGGTCTCAAAAAGAAGTAGTATACGAGGAGAAGAGCCGAGGCAATAATAACGACGATGAGAATGGTTGTGAGTGTTTTAGAGTTTTTTGTCATCTTTCTTCTATTTATTCACTCAGCCAATACGTGTTCGTATCAAGTGAGAAATCTATTAAACTCGACCCTGCTTCCTCGTTCGTCACAGCAAAAGAAAGTGAGCTGAGATCAGTAATGCGTAAAGACCGTTCTAGTTCGGTAAGAAAGGTTACAAAGCTCTGATAATCAGAAGAGACTTCGTAGGTGGCTTGCGAGCGACTCACTGCACCCCGAGCTCTGCCACCCGTGCGCGAGTCAATGGTTTCAGGCACATCAGTCACCGCTGTAATAACGACTCCATTTTGAGCAGCAACATCATCAGTTTCTAAGATAGCGCCAATGGTATCCGCTTCATCTGGAAGCATCTTCTGGAGTTTAATCCGGTTTTCTTGTGAGAAAGAATTGTACTGTACGCGCAAATCTTCCTTAAGAGCAAGAATTTCTGCGCCCTGGGCGAGAGCACTTTCATACGCAGCTTTTTCAGTCTGTTTGGTTTTCAGGATTTCATACTGAGGTAGCGAGTACATAAACAATACACCGATAGCGACACCGAGTAGTAAAATTGGTAGTAAGAAAGTTTTAATCATAGTAGTCGTTAGTTTTCACCATCGTTAAGGTCTTCTTCTGACTGAAACGCTTCTTCGTCCACCTGCGCTTCGCCCGCATCAGCAGACACTTCGACCTCTTCGTCTCCTTCTTCAATAGTCACTTCAGGAGCGCGATTTATCGCTGAAACATACCCAATAAGACTTGGATCAAGTGTTGCCTGAATAGCGAAGCCGATCATTCCTGTTTCGTTCAGTTGAAATGTTGAAAAGGTAGAGTTGCGTACAAATTGATTCTTTTTAAACTCCTCAGCCTGTAGTGCAATGTCTTCAAAAGTTCCCGCCTCACCCCCAAGAGCAATCGAGAGGCGCTCAGAGGCTGGTGTTTGAACAATCACTCCGTCAACTTCAGCTTCCGTTGAAACAATCTCATCCTTAGAAAAGTCAAAGGTGGTATATCGCACCGAAGGAAGCGTCACTTCCTCGAGAAGGGAAAAAATTTCTGAGAGTGCAATATGATTATTTAAGATACTCGCCGCAACCTTCAAGCGATCGTCAAATCGTTTGTATTCTGCGATTTCTGCTGGCTGGAACTGTTGACGCTGTTCCTCAAGTCGTACTTCCATATCCTGAATCTCTCGTTCAACGAAAAGTGTATATCCCCACACACCACCAAAAACAAGAAGTGACAGAGTAAACATAAGTACGGAAAGACCCACAAAAGGACTTGAGCTCTCTCTTCGCCTTTTAGTATAACGAGGAGACCCGCTTTCTTGGCCCACGAGGGGTTGTTTTGGTATAAAAGAAGATCTAAATTTTTCGTCCATTACTTTTGATTATAATGCAGATGTGCATTTTCAGAGAATATAAACTGTGTATAACAATTACTTTCCTTCATCAAGTTTTCTAAGTGCAACACCAATCGCTACCGAAAATTCTGGTCCAATCTTTTTTAAGAGATCCTCAAGAAATGGCGGAGCCTCAACTCGTGAAAAAGGATGTGCAAGCGAGGTAGGAAGTTCAAGAAGTTCCGTTGCTTTCTCATTAAGCCCTTGTACCATTGAACCACCACCGGTAAAGAGCGCGGAGTCAACTTTTTTACCACTCTTGCGTTCAAAACTTATTTTTACTCGCTTTGCTTCAAACAAAATATTTTCAAGCACTACCGATGGGCCCTGCGCACTTCCTGTTTGAACATGTGCACCCATTCCCTTTTCCCTTTTTTCTTCTTCTGCTTGTGCAACTGAGATATCGCGTGAGGTCGAGAGAGTGAGGGTAATATCTTGCGAACCAGAGTTCACAATGTGCGAGGAGCGAATGATTCCTTTTTCTACTACATATACTTTTGTTGTCGCCGCTCCTATATCAACAATCATGACCGGCTTCGTACCCCGATCAAGAACTGCACGAAGCGTAGAAAATATTTCTATCTCAAAAAAGCTTGATTCAAGCTCGGTGCGCTTTATTATATCTCTATAGCGGGCAATGATATCGTTATGAATCGCAACAACAAGAACGTCTACCTTTTTCGCAAGAGTTGCAGATCCGCTTCCTGGGGCTTTGTTCTTTCCGTCTTCTGAGTCAGACACTTCATCTGGAATAATCCACCAGTCAAGAAGCACTTCTGTTATTGGAACAGGAATATATTTACGTATTTCAAGAGGAATCATCTTCTTTAGCTTTTCATCGCCAAGGTCGGGCATCTCGATAAGACGAATCAGGCTTGATGACATAGGAATTGCAACTCCACAGTTCTTTGTGGATACCTTTGACTCTCTGAGAATATCCTTAAGTGCCTCAACTATCTTTTCAACAGGAAGGTTGGTTGCCCTCCCTATCTCCGCGCCAGCATAGGGACCGAGCGCTAGCTCTCCATAGGTCACAAGACTCGCACGCCCCTGCTTCTTTGCGAGTTCTACGACCTTCACTGACGAAGAGCTAATATCTATACCAAGGACATTACTGCTTTTTGGCTTTAAAAGATTTTGAAGAGTTTTACCAAGAGATACCATGAGTGTGTGAAGTGTGCATTGTGTAAACCGTATTGCTTGTAAGGGGTATACTAAACGTAGTTCTTATATGAAATTGTAACACACAGTTTAAAGTAACGTTATGAGTAATCTTATCAACAGTCTCAGTACGTGCTTATTAAAGATGCTTTCACTCGAAGAAAACCGAGATGAACTCACTACACTCTCACGACGAACATTTTCTTTCCAAGACGGAACTGGGGGTTTTTACTTTTTAGACTATAAAGTGCACCACGCACTTTTAATCAGCCTGAAATATGCTGACGAGCGAGCAGTGGCACGAATACTCCGCCCTCTGTACAGCGCACTGAGAGAACTTCGCATGAGTACATTAACGAGCGATGAGAAAATGTATCTTGTCCCCATCCCCCAATCGAGGCTCCGTGTTTTAAAGCGGGGATTTAATCAGACACGAAGGCTTCTCGGAGAAATGATGCGACTCGATAAAGATAAACTGTTTTATTTTGAAACAAATAATCTTATTAAAATACGAGAAACAAAAAAGCAGGCGCTACTTTCTCGCGCCGAACGACTGGTTGCACAAAAGGGTGTTTTTAAAGTTCAGAGACCCAAGCGAATAAAAGGAAGAACGGTGCTTCTCTTTGACGATATCGTAACAAC
>JBBDJZ010000010.1:0-1471 GCA_040879625.1 Minisyncoccota bacterium
GTTGCAAAGATTACTGATTATGGTAAATTTCAATACGAGCAAAAAAAGAAAAAGTCCGCTCACAAAGCGAAGTCTCAGTCTACCGAAGTAAAAAATGTACAGGTAAAAATTAACACAGGGAAACACGACCTTGAGCTCAAGGCAAGAAAGGCATCCGAGTGGTTGGCAGAAGGACACAGGGTCAAGTTTGACCTCTTTCTACCCGGTCGCTCCAAGTATATGGAAGATGAGTTTCTGAAAGGAAGACTCGAGCGCATGCTTGAACTCATCACTGTTGAATACAAAATTGCCGACAGTGTTAAAAAAAGCCCAAAAGGTAGAACCATGATAATCGAGAAAGCGTAACTATTATAGTATGAAAACAAACAAGTCATTCACCAAACGTCTAAAAGTTACCAAAAACGGTAAGATTCTTGCGCGTCAGCCTGGCCAAAACCACTTCAACGCAAAAGAAAGCCGTTCAAAGCAACTTAACAAAAAGGGCATGCAGAGCTTTACTATGACGAATAAGGCGGTTCGTCGGTTCCTTCCCCGTACCACTTCAAAATAATTCGGACTTTTTCTAAACACCACTATTTCACGTAATTGAAACGATTATGACACGAGTAAAACGAGGCACCACATCATTAAAGCGACGCAAGAATATCCTCAAGAGGGCAAAGGGTTTTCGTAATGCGCGCAGTACGAAAGAACGACAGGCACGCGAAGCTCTTTTCCACGCAGGAAACCACGCTTTTGCTCACAGGAGGGATAAGAAAAACGTGTTTCGTCGCCTCTGGACAACTCGTATTAATGCAGCGGTTCGAGAAGAGGGACTCAGCTACAGTCGTTTCATAGACGCACTGAAAAAGAAGAACGTGGCCCTCGACAGAAAAACACTTTCAGGCTTCGCAGAGAACCACCCCGATATTTTCAAGAAGGTCGTAGACAGCGTCAAATAAAGAATAATGCAAAACAAAACACTCAGGCAGAGCCTGAGTGTTTTGTTTTAAAAATCAATGGGTATGCTCTGCCCTTCCTCAGGTGCAATTGCGTCGAGATTAAAATAATCTCGCAGACGTTGAACTAGAAAGAGCGATGCTTTAGGCTCACCCATTGCAACAAACACTCGCTTTAAGGTTCCCGCCTCGCCCGCAGTGGCTGCAAACTCTTGTAAGTCACTTGATTGCATATGAGCAGAGTACGACATAATCGACTCAATCTTTGCACGTACTGGTATTTTTTCGCCAAAGATATGCATTTCCCGTGCGCCGTTTAAAAGTGCGTGTCCGAAACCACCAACGGGTTGGTACCCGACAATGAGCATCGTACTCTTTGGATCAGAAAGGTACTCCTTTTGGTGGTACATAATACGCCCCCCTTCACTCATGCCTGAACCGGCAATAATAATCTTTGGGTTCGGCTCCCCGTTTATCCGACGAGAATCATCGCGCGTTTTAGAAATCTGAAATCCAGGAAAATCAAAAATAGC
>JBBDJZ010000011.1:0-7591 GCA_040879625.1 Minisyncoccota bacterium
GAGGTCGAGTATATGTTTCTCGATTCCTGTCGAGCAGCATACGAGACCTGTACCGTTCCTGTAAGGAACGAGTCCTCCTTTATTTGTAAAAAAAATCCGCTTCGGCGGATTTTAGTTTTGGCGATAATAAAGCAAAAGACCTTTTCACCTCACGCTACATAGCGTTATACTCAGTACATGAAACTTGCTTTACTATCAGACAGTCACAATAATACACACAACCTCGAAAAAGCAGTTGCTGAAGCAAACAAAAGAAGCTGTGACGTTCTTATTCACAGCGGCGACCTTATGGAACCGTCATACATAGATCTACTGCGTGAATTTAAAGGAAACGTTATCTTTGTTTTTGGTAATAATGATAATGAAAAAGAAGAAATACGAGAGCGCTCAAAAGGTTCCAACGTGCTTGTCGCCGGGGACTTTTATGACGGCGTGATTGATGGTCAACGAGTATATGTTACTCATTACCCGGAGAGCGCAAAAATCGCATTCCTCTCAGGTTCCTATGACGTCGTGGTTTTCGGACATACTCATCAAAAAATGACTGAAGCGCTAGGAGAAAAGATTCTTATTAATCCCGGAGAAATCTACGGACGAAGAATGGAACCTGCCTCATGGGCCATCTATGACACAAAAACAAAGCATATTGAGTTTATAGAAATATCCTAGGAATACGCCCTTAATACTACGTGAACATGGCCTCGTGGTATACTTTTTTCAATGCTGAGTTTTTCTTTTCCGGAGCCGTACATTCTACTTCTTGTGGTATTAGCAGGAATGTTCCTACTTTTTACCCTCAACAAAGTTCGCTACGATTTTGTTGCACTTGGAGCCCTCGTGGTACTTGTTTCTTTTGGGGTTATTCCTCAGGAAACAATGTTTTCTGGGTTCGCAGACACCGCCGTCATTACCATAGTCAGCGTCTTTATTTTTTCAAAAGGACTTGTTTATTCGGGGTTAATTGACTACGTCTCAACTCAAGTTTTAAAACTCAGTAAGCAACCTGGAATTGAACTTCTCATCCTTATGCTTCTAACTGGTTTACTTTCGGGTTTTATTAATAACGTTGCAGCAATTTCACTCATGATTCCAATTGCTGTCAGGATTGCGAAGCGACACAATCGTGCACTTTCTATATTCCTTATTCCGCTTGCATTTTCTTCTCTTCTCGGAGGTCTATCTACCTCTATTGGAACCCCTGCAAATATTATTATTTCAGCGGAGCGAGAAAAGGTACTCGGCGAAGCATTTAACTTTTTTGACTTCGCGTATGTTGGATATCCTCTCACCCTTCTCGGTATCATATTTCTTGGAATTGTTGGTTGGCACCTCATACCAAAGCGCAGACAAGGGAGTCTAAAAAAAGAACTTTTTGAAATTAAAGATTACATTACTGAAGTTCAAATACCTCACGAATCACCATACGTACAAAAAAGCCTGAAATCGATTGAAAGCGCAACCGTAGGAAATGTAAACGTCCTTAAACTTATTAGAGAGAAGGAGGTAATTCAAGCACCTTCCCAGTTTGAAGTATTAAAAGGAGGCGATATCTTACTTTTACAGTCAGATTCTGAAGCACTAGAAACGTTGTTAAACAGAACACAACTACGACTTATGGGTAGCAAGGCAGTAAGTGAAGAGCTTCTTGGTGCAGATGATGAAGTGAGCAGTATCGAAGCTGTAGTAGAACACAACTCACCTATTATTGATAAGTCATTTAAAACACTCGGTATCCGTACCACGTATGGTATTAATCTCTTAGCGGTAGCACGTGAAAATGAGACAATCCACACTCGACTTGCAAACACTACCTTTAAAGCAGGAGACGTTCTCCTCCTTCGAGGCAAAAGTGAAACGCTTGATGAAGCAATTAAACCGCTTGGCATACTTCCACTCATGGCGCACGAACTGCGCATAGGAGAGCCGAGAAAGATTGCGCTCGCACTCATTATCATGCTCGGTGCAGTCCTTTCGTCAACACTGTTTACCATACCAGTACACCTCTCTTTTCTTGTTGCTGCAATGGCGATGGTGTTCACCAACATTCTTCCAGTTCAACAGGTCTACAACTCAATTGAGTGGAAAGTAGTGGTGCTGATTGGTACGCTTATAACAATCGGCAAGGCGTTTGAAACAACAGGCTCTGCACATTTTATTGCAAACTTCCTCACTGAAAATCTCGTCGACTTTTCTCCCCTGTTAATTATCGGTAGCGTTCTTGTTATTACCACTCTTGTTTCTAATGCAATTGATGGAGTTGCTGTGGCCGTCGTGTTTGCTCCCGTAGCTATTCTTATTGCTCAAGGACTTGGAGCGTCGCCGGATCCCTTTCTTATGGCTGTCTCTGTTGGAGCCTCAACAGGCTTTCTTACTCCCTTTAGTGCACAGCCTAATGCCCTTGTGATGGGACCTGCTGGATATGCCTTTAGCGACTATGCAAAGGTCGGGGGATTCTTGTCTTTCATCATTGTGCTCATAGCAACCCCCCTTATAGTATATTTTTGGCCACTCTACTCGTTTTAAGTAACTCGTGTATAGTGTGAACACTATGAACATTCTTTCAATTGAAACATCCTGTGACGAAACGGGAGTTAGTCTGGTGAAATGCTCGTATAATAAAAACCGATACCACTTTGAAGTACTCGGAAATAATCTTATATCTCAAGCAGATCTTCATGCGACGTTTGGGGGTGTATTTCCCTCCCTTGCAAAGCGCGAGCACGCAAAAGCAATCATTCCACTTATTGAAAAAACACTCAGGGATGGAGGAGTACGTGAGGCGGCACACGAACGAAAAAATCTCGATTCTGCAAAAGATTTTCTCGAGCGTGAACCCGAAACAAAAGAAGCACTCGAGCGACTTACTACTTTTGATACAAACACAATTGATGCTATTGCGGTTACTGTTGGTCCAGGGCTTTCTCCTGCGCTATGGGTAGGGGTCAATACTGCACGCGCACTTTCCACGCTTTGGAACAAACCCCTCATTCCAACAAACCATATGCATGGGCATATATTTTCAAGTCTCTTCCCCTCATCTCGCATGTTTGACTTTCCTGCTCTTGCACTTCTTGTTTCGGGTGGTCACACAGAGCTTCTTGCTATAAAGGAAGATCTCTCAATTGAAATACTTGGCGCAACGCGTGACGATGCTATTGGCGAGGCTTTTGACAAAGCAGCACGACTACTCGGCCTTGGATACCCCGGCGGTGCACTTATTTCAAAAGAAGCAGAGAAACACCGAGACGCATATCCAACGCATACGAGTACCCTGTTTCCACGACCGATGATCAAAGATGATTCGTTTGATGTATCATATTCAGGGCTAAAGACTGCTCTTCTCTATCACCTGCGAGACAACCCTATCCAAGACGCAAGTAACCTTTCAGAACTTTCCCGAGAATTTGAAGATGCTGCTCTTGATGTCATTGTAAGCAAAACAGAGAAAGCTCTTAAAACTGGTTTGTTTGCCTCACTGACTATTGGAGGTGGTGTCATTGCAAATACAGAATTGCGAAAGCGACTCATACACGTAACAGACTCGCTCGCTGTCCCTTTATATATTCCAGAAATGGGTCTTACAACTGACAACTCACTTATGATTGCCATTGCTGCGTTTGTTTCAATTCAAAATAAAAAAATGCGAGTTCGTACTGAACTTAAAGACATAGAAGTTCGAGCAAATATGAGCTCCTCTCTGTTTTACTAATACCGTGTACAAAAAGGATTATAGGATGAGTTTTTTCCTAGAGCACACAACGTTCTTTATTTAGCCCTAAAATATTGCTACTATAGCGATTATGACTGACGTATTTGAGAAGCCATACGACCCACAGGAGACAGAGAAAAGAATTTACGCACGATGGCTCGAAAGTGGCTATTTCACACCTGAGAACCTGCCAGGCGAGCGCAAGGGGCCATTTACTATCATTATGCCTCCGCCAAACGCAAACGGCTCTCTTCACGCAGGGCACGCTGTCTTTGTCACAATTGAAGATCTTCTCATTCGATACAAGCGAATGCAGGGCTTCACGACACTCTGGCTCCCAGGAGCAGACCATGCCGGCTTTGAAACACAAGTGGTGTATGAGAAGAAATTGGAAAAGGAAGGTCGTTCGCGCTTCAACATGGACCCAGATACATTACGTCAAGAAATCATGGATTTTACTCTTGCAAATAAAACGCACATGGAAGAACAGCTCCGTGAGCTTGGAGCATCGTGCGACTGGACACGAAATACTTTTACCCTCGATACGAAAATTGTAGAAACTGTCTACGATACATTCCAAAAATTGTATGACGACAAGCTTCTTTACCGAGGTAAACGAATCGTTAACTGGTGCGTAAAACACCAAACAAGCCTTGCGGACTTGGAAACGAACTCTATAGAACAAAAAGATCCATTGTACTATATGAAGTACGGCCCATTTGTCCTCGCAACCGTTCGACCCGAGACAAAGTTCGGTGATACCGCTGTAGCTGTTCATCCGGACGACCCGCGATACAAAGAATGGGTTGGTAAGGAAATTGAGTTTGAAGGACTCATTGGACCCGTAAAACTAAAAGTTATTGCGGATGAGTTTGTTGATCCAGAGTTTGGAACGGGTGTGGTAAAAGTTACCCCAGCTCATGACCCAAACGATTTTGCTATGGCTCTTCGACATGGTCTTGAAATAAAAGAAGTTATTGACCAATATGGAAAGCTCAACGAACACACAGGTAAATACGCCGGCCTTAAAATAGCAGAGGCTCGAAAAGTAATTGCGGAAGATCTCGAGAAAGCAGGCCTGCTTGAAAAAATTGATACAAACTATACTCACTCGATAAAAACGTGCTATAGGTGCTCCCGCACACTTGAGCCTCGCATTCTTCCTCAGTGGTTTGTTCGAATGGAACCCCTCGCAAAGCGAGCAATAAGTGAAATTGAAAAGGGAGTTACATTTTATCCCGAGAGGTTTAAAGAAACAGCGGTGCAATGGCTGGAAAATATTCAAGACTGGAACATCTCACGCCAAATTGTATGGGGTATTCCTATTCCTGCAAAGATTTGCGTTGAGTGCGGTGATGGCTTCCCCGACCTTAGTAACACAATCACAACCTGTCCCTCGTGTGGTGGTGAAGTAGTAAAAGATCCTGACACCTTTGACACATGGTTTTCATCTGGTCAGTGGCCGTTTGCAACACTTGGGTATCCTGAGAGTGAGGACTTCAAGAGATTTTACCCAACACACGTTATGGAAACAGCAGCTGACATTCTGTTCTTTTGGGTAACTCGAATGATTATGCTTGGACTCTACAGAACAAACGCCCTCCCTTTTGATACGGTCTATCTTCACGGACTCGTGACCGCACCTGACGGAAGCAAGATGAGCAAAAGTAAGGGGAACGTCGTGAGCCCTCTCGACATATCGAATGAGTACGGAACAGACGCCCTCCGCATGGGACTCATTATCGGAAACACACCAGGCACACCAACCCCTCTTGATAAAAACAAGGTGAAGGCGTACAAACACTTTGCAAATAAACTTTGGAACGCAACACGATTCGTGCTTCTCAATACACACGACTACGTCAAAAAGAAAGAGGGTACTAATCGTGAGACAGAAAAAGAGGTTCATAATCCCCACCTCTTGCGCCTCCGTGAACTCGTCGAAGAAGTGACAGAGGATCTAGAGAACTACCGACTACACCTCGCGGGGGAAAAACTGTATCACTACTTTTGGCATGAATTTGCGGATACCATTTTAGAAGAAAGTAAACAATTACTCGAATCTGACCCAGAAACACGCAAGACAGCCCAAGAACTTCTCATTACTATTCTTACCACCTCTCTGAAGCTTCTTCACCCTTTTATGCCCTTCGTTACCGAAGAAATCTGGGGACACCTTCCAAAAAACCTCAAAGACTCCGATGAGCTCCTCATCGTTACCCCTTGGCCCAAAGCGAAAGGAACAGTTGTGTAGTGGGGGTCGTGCTACAATTTGAGGCATGGATGTACCCTTGCTTTTTACCGCACTCCTCTATGGACTCCTTCCTATCCTTGTCTGGCTCGTCTTTTGGCTTTTAGAAGACCGAGCCCATCCGGAACCAAAGAGACTTATTGTTCGAGCGCTTCTTGCGGGAATGATTGCTGTTCCGCTTTCTATCTCCATAGAAATGTGGATAGAACTCTACTTTCAAGATGGCTTTACCAAAACGCTCTTGTGGTCTCTCACTGAAGAAGTAATGAAGTATGCCCTCGCGTATATTCTCGTACTTAGATCTCGTGAGGTTAACGAAGCGCTCGATCCGTTAATATATATGATTTGTGTTGCACTTGGTTTTGCCGCTCTTGAAAACACCCTTTACGTATTTGAACCACTCATGGACGCAGAGCAACTCGGCGCAGCAAATCTCACCACCATGCGCTTTGTCGGAGCAACACTTGTTCACGTGATTTCATCTGCTGCTGTTGGTGTATATATGGCTTTTTCATTTTATAAAAATGCACAAAGAAGAGCTTTTGCGCTCATATCTGGACTTATCCTCGCGACCAGTTTGCATGCGCTCTTTAATTTTTTTATAATGGAGGTGTCTCTAGAAGCTGTATTTATCGTCTTTGCTGCGGTTTGGATTATAGCACTAGGACTTATTTTGATAGCAGAGAGGATAAAGAAAATGGATGCCTATTATACAGCTCGATTCTAACTAACACACTGACATTATGCGAAAAGAAAAAAAATCTTTTTTTGAAAAACTTACTGGCGCCATCAACATGGATGACGAAGAGTATGACTTTGATGAAGATTTCGTTGAAGAAGAATACTCACGACCAGAACGAAGGTCCTTTCCTCAAGAAAGACAGGTTCCACCCCAAGGCTTCACAAGTGACGCACGACCGTTTTCACGTGATGAACTTTCAGAAGGTCAGCTATCTGTAGATGTTATTCAAACACCGGACGATATTATTATCAAAACAATCGTAGCAGGAGTAAGTCCTGAGGACCTAGATGTTTCAATCTCTCGTGACTCTGTCACCATAAAAGGAAATCGAATTGATGACGCAATGATGAGTGACAATGACTATGTTTATCGAGAAGTATCGTGGGGTACTTTTTCTCGAACCATTTCCCTTCCTGCTGAAGTAGAGGTGGAGGAGGCAGATGCCTCAGAGAGACACGGCATACTAACTATTAGGCTACCCAAAATAGACAAGGAACGGCAGACAAAGCTTCTGGTAAAAAGAACACAATAAAACAAAAAACCGCTTATGCGGTTTTTTGTTTTTGGGTTGAGCAGGCTCGCTTCCTACTGAAGCGGTACGGGTCTCAAATGCTGTTCGACAGGAATCGAACAACATATATTCAACCCCTTCGAGCCTTCTAACGTGAGCACAGTAGTGTGCTCACTCTTGCCATATATACACTAAGCTGTATGTGTAACTCTCTACCAGATACACACGTTTGTGCCGAGGAGCAGGCTCGCTTCCTACTGAAGCGGTACGGGTCTCAAATGCTGTTCGACAGGAATCGAACAACATATATTCAACCCCTTCGAGCCTTCTAACGTGAGCACAGTAGTGTGCTCACTCTTGCCATATATACACTAAGCT
>JBBDJZ010000012.1:0-15080 GCA_040879625.1 Minisyncoccota bacterium
GAGATAATCTTGAGTACGACCCAGAGAAAATACGACAAAAAGAGCATGCGTTTGCTATTGTTGATGAAATTGACTCAATCCTTATTGACGAAGCTCGAACGCCTCTTATTATCTCTGCACCCTCAGTTGAGTCTGAAGACCTCTATGGAACGTTTGCGACTATTGCAGGAAGGCTTACTCTCGATGAAGACTACATCGTTGATGAAAAACGTGGCGCTATCTCTTTGACGGACACGGGAATTTCAAAAGCAGAGGAAATGCTTGGCGTTCAGAACATCTATACCGAAAAAGGAATAAAATACGTACATCACTTAGAGACTGCGGTGCGTGCAAAGGCTCTCTTTAAGCGCGATGAAAAGTATGTCGTAAAAGACGGCGGGGTTATTATTGTTGATGAGTTTACCGGTAGGCTTCAACCGGGACGTAGGTACAGCGCTGGGCTACACCAGGCGATTGAGGCTAAGGAGGGCGTGTCTGTTCAAAAAGAGTCTAAGACAGTTGCTTCAATCACCTATCAAAACTTTTTTCGAATGTATGACAAGCTTGCGGGAATGACAGGTACTGCAGAAACATCAGCTGAAGAGTTCTATAAGGTGTATGGACTTGAGACGGTTGTTATTCCTACCAATAAACCAATTGCTCGAATTGATAGTAATGATCAAATCTTTAAGACTGAAGCGGGTAAATTTAAAGCTATTGCACGCAAGCTGAACGAACTTCACAAAAAAGGTCAACCGGTACTCGTCGGTACGGTCTCTGTTGAAAAAAACGAACTTCTCTCAACCTTTCTCGATAAGGAGGGTGTCCCGCACGAAATACTTAATGCAAAAAAACACGAACAGGAAGGAGAAATTATTGCACTTGCGGGTCGGAAGGGAATGGTAACAATAGCGACAAATATGGCTGGTCGCGGGGTGGACATTAAGCTTGGTGGTCCAAATGCAACGCGGGAGATGAGAGAAGAGATTCTCTATTTAGGGGGCCTCTTTGTCTTGGGTACTGAGCGACATGAGGCTCGACGCATTGATAACCAGCTCAGAGGCAGGGCGGGCAGGCAAGGTGACCCAGGCGAGACACAATTTTTTGTTTCACTCGAGGACTCTCTTATGAGAGTGTTTGCTGCAGATCCGATTAAGCGCATGATGAACACACTTGGCATGAAGGAGGATGAGCCTATTGAACATAAGATGATTACTCGAAGCCTTGAAAGTGCGCAGGAAAAAATTGAAGGCTTTCATTTTGATGCTCGTAAAAACACACTTGAATATGATGATGTTCTCAACCGTCAACGAACGGCTATTTATGAAAAAAGACGCAAGGTGCTTGTGGGATCAATCGATGATCTTGAAGATGTTATTTTTGAACTTGCGGGGGGGAAGGAAGACATCGTCACGCTCATAAACGAAAAAGAAGAAGCTCTCGGAGAAGAAGCTTTTTGGAATGTTATGAAACGTCTGTATCTTCAGACAATTGATGGATTGTGGATGGATCACCTTGACCAGATGGAATATTTGCATTCAAGCGTTAACTTGCGTGCATACGGTCAGCATGATCCGCTTGTTGAATATAAGAAAGAAGGGCTGCGACTTTTCCGGCTACTTGAAGAAACGCTTACCGATCGTGTCATTGGATCTCTCCCACAAATTAATCCTGATGCGTTTCGAGCAGAATCTGAGCGCATAAAAAGGCAGATAGAAATTGCAAAGCGAAGCACTGAGCGCAGGGAGGCTTCTGCCACACTTATACCCATAGAAAAAAAGGACGAAGAAAAAATTGGTCGTAACGATATGATAAAGATAACAAACGGTACTGAGGTAAAAGAGTTAAAGTACAAAAAAGCGAAAATTCTCTTAGAACAAGGTTGGAGCATTTCTCAGTCATAAAGTTCTCACACATAGTTTTTCTAAAAATACTTCTCGCAAAAGTGTTTTTTGAGTAATCCACGGGGGGTTTTGATATGAAAAGGATATACTAAGAGAGACTATGAATGAGTTGTTTTCATTTTTTATTATACTAACCGCGAGTCTCTCGTTTTCTGGTCTTTCCCGGTTCCTGCATGTTCCGTGGATTATTGCTCTGATTATTGGCGGAATACTTCTCGGACCATCAGCCTTTGACATGCTTCATCTTGATCCGATAACTCAATTTCTTGGAGATATCGGCCTTATTTTTCTTATGTTTATGGCGGGGCTTGAGACGAATATTCAGGGATTCGTAAAACTCAGGGTTCCTATTGTGGCAATTTCATTTTTGAATGGCTTCATTCCGTTTCTCGTTGGACTCACCATTGCCCTCTCGTTTGGGTATTCGGTTGAAACTTCGGTGTATGTGGCGATTCTCTTTATCTCCACTTCAATTTCTATGATTCTTGGCATGTTTCAGTCAACGGGAATATTACAGACAAAACTTGGGCGTACGCTTATGGGAGTTGCAATGCTTGAGGACCTTGTAGCGCTCCTCCTCATCTCTCTTGCTCTTCAACACGCACATTCAACTGTAGCCATTCCCCCTTATCTCATGTACCCGCTTATTTTTGGTCTTATCATACTTGCTCGTACGTATGTACCACGTCTCCGTAATGCGCTTGTGTCACGATTTGAGCATAGTGACAACATATATGAAAATGAACTTCGTTTAACACTCGCTATTTTATTCGGTGTTGTTCTTCTTTTTAGCTCATTAGGACTTGAGCCTCTGGTGTCGAGCTTTCTTTCTGGCTTGATACTTGCTGGCACCATTACGCACCAAGCCCTAAAAGAGAAACTAAAGACGCTCAGTTACGGTATTTTTGTCCCTGCGTTTTTTATCATAACGGGACTTTCAATTGATCTGCGGGAGCTTTACGACGTCCGTGGGGGGTATCTCTTTATACTTGCTGTGGTATTTGGTCTCGTGACCGCAAAGTTTATCAGCGGTTACTTGGGTACTCGTATCTTTGGATATAAAAAAACGGAAAGTGCACTGTTTGGGTTTGCAACACTGCCTAACCTTTCAACCCTTCTTGCGATGGCTTTTGTGGGACGAGAAGCGGGGATTCTCGACGATCATATTATGAGCGCGGTGGTTGTCGTCGCGCTGACAACTACGCTTGTTACCCCCATTCTTGTACGAGCATTTACCCCAAGAAAACACACCTTGCTTGCGCTTGAAAAGCCTCGCTCATAGCTATTTTTTTCATGAAAAATATTTGTTATACTCTATAGATACAAAGATAAAATAGTTCGAAGCCCTTTGGTTTAGTTCATAGAAATACACATACTGACATTATGCAGAAATTACAGATAACCGTTGTTCTCGGAACAGCAAGAAACGAACGATCATCATCAAGGGTGTCAGATGCAGTTATGCATCTTATTGGCACAAAAGAAATGTTTAACGTAGCGCACGTAGATGTGCGAGACTACGCATTTACAAAAACAGAGCCCGGTTGGGAAGAAAGCAGTATTGCACAGCCATGGAGAGAAATTGTTCAAAGAACTGACGGATTTCTTTTTATTATTCCCGAATATAACTGGAGTTTTCCGGGTGAGTTTAAGCTTCTTTTGGACTCTGCGTCTCCCGAGAATTATACTAAGCGAGCTGCGGGTCTTGTTACTGTCTCGGCTGGGGGGTACGGTGGTACTCGCGTTGCCACAAGCATCTTACCTGTCTTTTCAGAGCTTGGTCTTGTGCATACAAACAAGCCACTTTTTGTGCAAAATGTGAATGAACTTTTCGACTCTTCCGATGAAGAGATGAATCAAAAAAAGGAAGCTTTTGAGCGACATCTTCATTCTTCACTTGACGAGCTTGAGTGGTACGCTCGCGCGCTTAAGCGGGCGCGTGAAGAAGACGTGCAGCCTCATCAATAAAAAATAAAGCGATACTATGATAAACCTCCTACTCAGCCTTCTTATTACCGCACTCTCGATTCTTCTTGTTGGCGAAGTCATCCCAGGAATCGAGGTTGTAAACTTTACCAATGCAGTTATTGCGGCGATTGTGCTTGGTATTATAAATATCACGCTGAAACCGCTCTTGTTTATCTTAACGCTACCGATAAATATTTTAACGCTCGGACTATTCTCCTTTCTTCTTAATGGGTTCTTTTTTTACTTTGTGTCTGAGCTTGTTAGTGGGTTTTCTGTTAATGGCTTCTGGGCAGCAATATTTGGTTCAATCATTGTTTCGCTTATTACGTCGGCGTTTAATTCTCGATCATAATTTGTAACAATATGGAAAGAAAAACAATTATAGTACATAGCGGTGGATTTCATGCGGACGATCTTTTTGCGGCCGATGTTGCTTGTACCTACCTAGAGAAAAAAGGATATGAGAGAGAACAGATAGATATTATTCGGACTCGTAATCCAGAATTGATTGAAAAAGGTGACATCGTTCTTGATGTGGGCGGCATTCTAAATCCCGAAGAGTTTCGTTTTGATCATCATCAGGAGGGTGGTGCTGGAATTCGAGAAAACGGTATTCCGTATGCTGCGTTTGGTCTTGCGTGGAAATTTTTAGGTCCACATATGGAGCTGAGTGACTATGTTGTGCGGCGAGTTGATGAAAAGCTCGTTCAAACTGTTGATGCCCTCGATAATGGCCTTGATATTTTTGGAGAACCCTCCGTTGAAATTTTGCATCGATATACGTTACACTCAGCTATACACTCCCTCCATCCAACATGGAATGAGGTGGGCTACTCAGTTGACGACGCATTCTTTGCAGCTCTTCCTATTGTACATACGTTTCTACAGCGCGAGATTGCCCAAGCGACAAGCGAAGAAAACGGTCAATTAATCGTGCGAGAACAATATGAAGTGACAAGGCGCGAAAAACCTGAATTGCTTATTCTTGATGGACACTATCCCTATGCACAAGTGGTTGAGTCGATGCCCGATGTTCAGTTTGTAGTAAAACCTGGGGAGGACGGAGAGAGCTGGAAAGCACGCTCAGTTCGAGAAGGTCGAAGTGGTTTTAATACGCGAAAACTATTTCCAGAAGAGTGGGCAGGGAAGAGCAATGAGGAGCTTGCGCAAATAACCGGAGTACCCGATGCAAAGTTTGTTCACAACAAACGCTTTATTGCTGTTGCAGGAAGCAAAGAAGGCGCACTTGCACTTGCAGAAAAGTCACTAACGCACTAGGGTAGGGGTACTATGGCATTTGTTGACGAACTCACGTTAGATCTCACCGCCGGCAAAGGAGGCAATGGTGTTATTCGTTGGCTTCACATGAAGGGGAAAGATCATGGTGGTCCTTCGGGTGGAGATGGTGGTAATGGTGGGGATGTTTCCTTTGGAGCAGTACGGGACCTCTCAATTCTGTCTCAGTATACTGGTTCGCCAAAGATGGGCGCAGAGGACGGAACACCTGGTGACAAGAATCTCATGGCTGGTAAAAATGGAAATGACCTCAAACTCGACGTACCTGTCGGCTCCGTTATTACTCGGCACTCTGATAATAAGAAATTTGAACTTCTTCAAGAAGGACACGAGGTTACTGTTCTCTATGGAGGGAGGGGCGGTTACGGAAACGCACACTTTAAATCTTCAAAAAATATTAACCCGAAAGAACAGACTGACGGGAAACCGGGCGATGCCTCACTTTTTACCGTTGAAGTACGCTTAATCGCAGATGCTGGCTTTATTGGTTTGCCAAATGCGGGCAAATCAACGCTTTTAAATACACTTACGAATGCGAAGTCTGAAATCGGTAACTATAACTTTACAACACTCGAGCCTCATCTTGGTACATTCTATGGATTTGTTTTAGCAGATATTCCTGGACTGATTGAAGGCGCGAGTGAGGGCAAAGGACTCGGACATAAATTCTTACGTCACATACAACGAACAAAGATGCTTATTCACTGTGTCTCAGTTGAAAACGAGGATGTTGTCCTTGCGTATCAAACAATCCGAGATGAACTAAAAAGTTTTGACAGAGCGCTTCTTGAAAAAGATGAGGTGGTGCTTCTCACGAAATCTGACTACGTTGACGAAGAGACACTTGAGGACAAAGAAAAGAAACTTGCCGTGTATCTCGGGAAGGATGTGCAGACCCTTTCAGTGCTTGATGACGAGGGGGTAAAAAAGTTTTCTGATTCTTTAGTCCGAGAACTTGAAGGAGCAGGGAAGTAACGGGTGGGGCGCACAACAGAAGAGTAGCGCTGGACTACTCTTGACAAAACATCTATATACTGTATAATATAAACATACTTCAGAGAACTCTGAAGAATGTACTTTGAAAGGGAGGAATACAAGTGAAGATTCTTAGGAGCATTACGCTCATCGTCCTGGTCCTCGTACTTGCCGCATGTGGCGCTTCTGTCGAAGTGCCGGAGACCGTTACCGACACTGCCGAGCTTGAGCTTCAGATTCTGACTTCGCTTCCTGACAGTGAGTCGATTGATCGCCTCGAAGTTCTGAGCGAAGACGGTGAAGTCTTGTACTTCGTCACTGGTTTCGTGAACAGGTTCCACACACTTACGCTTGAGATGGGCAAGACCTACCGTATTGCTGCTCAGGCGGACGTGTATGGCCAGGCGACGCACAGGGCGGGGTTGGTGAGCTTTGCTACCGAGGTAACGCTCGTTAGTGCAAACCAACACATCGCTCTAGACTTGAGACAAGCATACACTTCAAACGTGTACGTCGAGAGCGACGGACGTCTGTCGGTTTCCTTGTCCTTGCATAAGCATCTCTACGGTTCGTATGCCACAGAGCTTGCTTTTGTTGGGGGAAGCTACGGTTCTGATGCGTACATTCCGATTGACGCAGTCAGTCTCATTATCGGTGGAGGTGGTTCTGTAGAGTGGAACGGAAACCTGATTACCATAACACCAGAGGTGTTTGGTGAAGAAGGTTTTGACTTTGCGCTTCTGCTCATTCAGTATGCGTCAGTTCCTCCGCTGAGCTGTGTCACGAGTATGGGGGTTTTCAACTTCAGTTGGGAAAACGGACCTACGAAGCTCGACCAAGAGCTTGAGGTATTCATTCCCTGTAAGGGGTAACCCCTTTTCGGCGAGTTGCATTCATAGTAATGTAGCTCGCCTTTTTTATTTTACCTTTGTTTCGTGCTAGTATTTTCGATATGAATGATTACACCCCCACTATTGGTCTCGAGATTCACGCAGAATTAAAAACACATTCTAAGATGTTCTGTGGTTGCGAAAATGCACCGCACTCAAGTGAGCCAAACTCGCGTATTTGTCCTGTCTGTATGGCTCATCCAGGGACACTTCCAACAATAAACAAGCAAGCGGTGAAAAACGTTCTTCTTGTGGGTGTGGCGCTCGAAGGTGAGCTCGCTGACTTTACTGAATTTGATCGTAAAAACTATTTTTATCCTGACATTCCAAAGGGATATCAAATAAGTCAGTACGAGTTCCCGTTAGTGAAAGGCGGTACTCTTCTAGGCATAGCTCTCACACGAATACATCTTGAAGAAGATACGGCTCGTTCAAGTCATGATAAGGGAGATTATTCACTTGTTGATTATAATCGTGCGGGGGTTCCCCTTATGGAGCTTGTTACGGAACCCGTGATACGAAGTGCAGAAGAAGCCGGTCGCTTTGCCCGTGAATTACAGCTACTTCTTCAAACAATCGGGGTTTCGGATGCGCACATGGAAAAAGGTGAGATGCGCGTTGAAGCAAACATATCTGTTTCGAAAACTAAACAGTTTGGTACAAAAACTGAAGTAAAAAATCTAAATTCATTTCGTTCCGTAGAGCGTGCGATTGCCTATGAAATCGAAAGGCATATTAAAACGCTTGAAGCTGGCGGAGTTGTTGAACAGGAAACTAGGGGGTGGGATGAGGGAGCCGAGAAAACCTTCAGCCAACGCAAAAAAGAGTCTTCGGACGACTATCGCTACTTTCCTGAGCCAGACGTACCCAAACTTCAGCTCTCTCTCGTTCCAGAGTTTTCATATGAACAACTAAAGAGCGAAATGCCAGAGTTGCCACGCGAGAAGCGACTTCGTTTCGAACGGTTGGGTATAAAACCCGAAGATGTTGCGTCTCTTGTTGTAGACCGTGAACTGGGTACTTTTTTTGATGCAGTAGTGCAAGAACTTGGTACGGAGCGTGAGCGCGTAATCCTTGCGGTAAATTATCTCACCTCGGACCTTCAGGGTTTTCGACTAACACGTGAGTTTTTTCGTTTTCCACAAACTGAATACTTTGTTGAACTTATAGAGATGATTGCTTCTGGTGAACTTTCAAGCCGTGGAGCCAAGGATACGCTCGCTCTTGTTATTGAAAAAAATGAATCCGCAAAAAAGCTTGCAAGCGAAGCGGGGCTTCTTCAGGAAAGCAGTAGCGACACACTTGAGGTCGTTGTTGATGAGATTATTGCTCAAAACACGGATGTTGTTGCTGATTATAAAGGCGGAAATGAAAACGCACTTCAGTTTCTTATTGGACAAGGTATGAAGAAAACAAAAGGGTCAGCAAACCCTGGTGTACTTGCAGGACTTTTAAAAGAAAAACTCTCTTAAATTTTTTACGTGCAAGGTGCGTGTTTGTGGACAGCGCTTTCATTTTGTTTGCTATACTGAAAGTTGTTATAAGTCACCACCCATACGCAATGAGTATCATAAAAGTTGGCATTAATGGTTTTGGTCGAATTGGAAGAAGTTTTTATAAAGTTGCCCACAGTCGCGAAGACATGGAGGTGGTGGCGATTAATGACCTTGGCGATCCTGAGAACCTTGCCTATCTTCTTAAGTACGATACAGCTCAAAAACTCTCTATTGGCGATATTTCGGTTGAGCATGAGGGTGACCACTCGGTACTTGTTGCTGAAGGAAAACGAACACAACTCTATTCATTTCGTGATCCTAAAGAAATTCCTTGGGGTGCACATGACGTAGATGTTGTTATTGAATCAACCGGCATCTTTACTACCTATGAACTGGCAGGACAGCACTTAGCGTCTGGAGCAAAGCGCGTTGTGGTGTCTGCTCCAATTAAAGGTGACCCCGTTCTGGGCATAGACGGGGGTACAATCCTTATGGGAATTAACGAGGGTAACTTTGAAGGGAAGAAAGTTACCTCAAACGCTTCCTGTACTACCAATGCAGGATCACCTCTCATTGCAATACTTAACGAAACAGTTGGCGTTGAAAAAGCACTTTTAAATACGGTACACGGATACACCGCAAGTCAGTCGCTCGTAGATGGACCGAAAAAGGACTGGCGAGAGGGTAGAGCAGCTGCGCAAAATATTATTCCGACTTCTACAGGAGCAGCAATTGCAACAACAAAGGTTATGCCAGAACTTGAGGGCAAATTTGACGGAATTGCACTGCGAGTTCCTGTGATTTCTGGCTCAGTTGTAGACGTAACCTTTGTTGCAAAACGTGACACCTCAGCCGAAGAGATTAACACAATTCTTGAAAACGCCTCACGAGAACCGCGTTGGATGAAAACATTTGGAGCGACATGGGAGCCTCTTGTTTCAAGCGACATTATTGGTTCGGACAAAGCATCTATTGCTGACTTGCATTTTACTCGCGTGGTCGGAGGTAATCTTGTAAAGGTGCTTGCATGGTATGACAATGAGATGGGATACACGTATTCACTTATATACCACGTAGCAAAACTAGGTGAATTTCTAGAACACTAACAACAACCTTAATGAGATTACAAGATGAACTCAGATCGATTCTTCAAGGAGATGTAGATACTACAGAAGAAACACTTCAGTCTCACTCTCACGACGCCTCGCTTTTTGGTTTAAAGCCTTCAACGGTTATTTTTCCAAAAGACGTACACGACATAGAGGCACTCGTACGATTTGTGAATGAGAAAAAAGATACATACCCCAATCTATCACTGACGGCGCGTGCAGCTGGTACCGATATGAGCGGCGGTCCGCTTACTGATTCTGTGTCTGTGTCATTTACCAAATATATGAACCATACGTGGGAAGTAAACGAAAGCGAAATGTACGCTCGCGTACAACCAGGTGTTTACTATCGAGATTTTGAAAAAGTGATCTTACCTGAACATCTTTCTCTTCCGTGTTTCCCTGCTTCAAAGTCACTTGCAGCAATGGGTGGAATGGTCGCAAATAATTGTGCAGGAGAACGAACGCTACGGTATGGAAAAATGAGTCGATTTGTCGATGAATTAAAAGTTGTGCTTTCGGATGGGAATGAATATGTCGTGAAAAAACTTAATCGCGAAGAGCTTGAGACAAAAAAGTCACAAGATACGTTTGAGGGTAGGGTATATCGAGATATGCATTCACTCCTTGAGAAACACTACGATTCCATACAGGCTGCAAAACCTGATGTTGCTAAAAATTCTGCTGGTTATGCGCTCTGGGATATCTACGACAGGGAGGCGGGTACGTTTGACTTGACGCAACTTTTCGTCGGTTCTCAGGGAACTCTCGGGTTGTGGTCAGAAGCACGAATTCGTCTTGTTCACGAAAAGCCAGAAAAAAAGTTAGCGGTACTCTTTTTTGACTCATGGAAAGAAGTTCCTAACGTTGTTAACCACATTTTACCACTTGATCCTGAGTCAATTGAAACATTTGACGACGCAACGCTAAAACTTGGACTTCGTTTTATGCCACAAATAGCAAAAAAGACAGGAGTATCACTTGCCTCCTTCGCGTTTCGTTTTTTACCAGAAGTTCTTGTGGGTATTAAGATGCTAGGTTTACCCAAACTTATTATGCTTGTTGAATTTGCCGAAGACACGGAGGAAGAAATTAACGCTAAGCTTAGAGAGCTCGAAGTTGCGGTGAAGCCATATCCCCGGGTCATTATGAAATCGCTCCATCGAGAAAGTGATGCTGATAAATACTGGACCATGCGTCGAGAAAGCTTCTCACTTCTCAGAAAAAAAGTTTCAAATAAACGAACGGCGCCTTTCATCGACGATTTCTGCGTAAAACCAGAATATTTACCAGAGTTTTTACCTAAAGTTTTTGCAATTTTAAAAAGTCACGGCATAACCGCAACGCTTGCTGGTCACGCAGGGGAAGGGAATTTTCACATAATTCCACTTATGGACTTATCTAGAAAAACAGAGCGCGATAAGATTCCTGTTGTTCTTGAAAAGGTTCACAATCTTGTGTTCAGTTATAAAGGGACAATGACCGCAGAACACAATGATGGACTGATTCGTTCTCCTTATCTAGAACAAATGTACGGGGAACACATCTACGGTCTTTTTGTTGAAACAAAACGTATTTTTGATCCTCATAACATATTTAATCCTGGTAAAAAGGTATTTTCAAACTTAGATTTTGCAATGGCCCACATTGATCATGAATGAGCAACCTTGTGATATCATAGAATAATGAAAATTTATCTTGCCACAGACCATGCTGGTTTTAAACTAAAAGAGGAGATCAAACACTCTCTTCTTAACGACGGACATGATGTGGAAGACTGTGGTGCGTTCACCTATGACGAAAGCGACGATTATCCTGATTTTATTAGTGTTGCTGCCGAAGCTGTTTCAAAAGACCCCGATAACGCAAAAGCCGTTATTTTAGGGGGTTCAGGCCAGGGTGAAGCGATACTTGCAAACAAGTTTCCGCACGTACGAGCAGCTCTTTTTTATGGTTCACACGGTGAAATTGTTACGCTTTCTCGCGAACACAATGATGCAAATATTTTAAGTATTGGGGCACGGTTTGTTACTGCTGAAGAAGTAAGGCGAATTGTGAAAATTTGGTTACATACTGATTTTTCAGAGGAGGAGCGACATGTGCGGAGACTGGAAAAAATTCGCACTATTGAAGAAGCCCTTTAGTCAGCAAAAAAATATGACAGAAATTATTCCAGCAATTTTACCAAAAGACTACCTTGACCTACGGAGCTCCCTCGCGCGCGTTCGTTTTCTTTCACCCTTTGTTCAAATCGACATCTGTGACGGTAACTACGTTCCAAGTGTTACGTGGCCATACGGAGATCCGGAGAAGTTTCAATCTATTTTAGACGGAGACGAAGGTCTACCGTTTTGGGAAGATTTTCAGTTTGAACTAGATTTAATGGTGAGAAATCCTGAAGAAGTTCTCGCTGATTGGATTGACGCTGGCGCTTCACGAATCATTATTCATAATAAAAGCACGGCAAAACTTGATGAAATTTTAACGACACTTGAAAATGCGGGAATAGAAGCAGGGATTGCTCTTGGTGTTGATGAAGACGTGTCTCTCATTCGGCCATATGCTGAGAGAGTGCTCTTTGTGCAATGCATGGGTATTGCACATATCGGTGTGCAGGGAAACCCTTTCGACGCGCGAGTGCTCACACAGATTAAAGCGATACGTGCACAGTTTCCCCAACTAACCGTAAGTGTTGACGGGGGTGTGAACATTCACACTGTGGAAAAGCTTGTAGAAGCTGGTGCGCACCGCCTTGTTTCAGGATCAGCGATTCTTCGAGCTGAAGATTCTAAGTCCGCTCTTGAAGAGATGAGAGCTCTTGCAAACAGTTCCTCAAACTCTCCACAGGCTTAATTTATTTTTAGTTGGTATACTATACGAAGTATACATAACAACGCACGCTCATACACAATGGCACACGTATCAGATGAAAAAATTCGTATCCTTGAAAAAAAAGCAAACGAGATAAGGCAAACAATCATAGAGATGCTCTCTGAGGCGGGTTCGGGACACACCGCGGGACCGCTCGGCATGGCCGACATTTTCACCGCTTTTTACTTTCACCTATTAAAACACAACCCAAGCGATCCGCTATGGGTGGAAAGAGACAGGCTTATTCTTTCGAATGGACACATTGTTCCTGTCCACTATGCGGCATTAGCCCACGCAGGCTATTTCCCATTTGAAGAAACAAAAACATTGCGTAAGCTTGGATCGCGACTTCAGGGACATCCAGAGCGAGAAAAACTACCTGGGATAGAAACAACATCTGGACCGCTTGGCTCAGGATTGTCTCAAGCTTCAGGAATTGCCTATGCTGCAAGGATGGATAAAGCTGTTTTCCGCACCTACTGCCTCATGTCTGACGGAGAACTTCAGGCTGGTAATACATGGGAAGCTCTCATGTTTGCTGGTGCAAATAAACTTGGCAACCTAACGGCTGTAATTGATCGGAACAATATTCAAATTAGTGGTTATACTGAAAATATCATGCCGCTTGAACCTCTAAGAGAAAAGTTTGAGGCTTTTAACTGGCACGTGATTGACGTAGATGGTCACAACATAGAGGAGTTTATAAATGCTGTTCTGATGTCTAAGGCTGTATATGAGCGACCGACTATGATCATTGCACACACAATTCCAGGAAAGGGAATTAAAAAGATAGAATTTGATTACCTGTGGCACGGTAAGCCTCCTACTCCCGAAGAAGCGGAAGGGTTTTTGAATGAACTCAGGGGTGACGAAGTTAACCGCTAGAAAAAACATGCCTGACGTAACGAAGGAAAAGGACGCAAACAACAAGCATAAGAGGGTTACGAAAGCATATCTTGACCCTTTTGTTTTCCTTGTTATCGCTACCGTAAGCTTACTCATTTACATTCATTTTGAGATAAACTCATCCTTTGCCCAAAAAAGACACATTGCAAACTGCCACGCTACCTCGCTTGTCGCTTCTGAGACGCTTGACGATACGATTAACGATGTTGAGTACTACGAGTTTCTTTTTAAGGCTTGCGTCAGAGAGGCGGGGTATGCTCTCTAAAAACAACTAATTATATGATACGAGAAGATCAAAAACTGGTTCCTAATATATTTGAAGAAAGTATTCACAAAGTGCCAACTCGAAACGGGTTTGGGGAGGGGCTTGTTGAGGTTGGGGAAAGAGATGAACGTGTTGTAGCCTTGTGCGCAGACCTTTCTGAGTCAACAAGAGTCCTTCCGTTTAAGGAAAAGTTTCCAGAGAGATATGTTGAAATAGGTGTTGCTGAACAAAACCTTGCTGCCGTGGCCTCTGGCATGGCAAGTTACGGAAAAATTCCTTTTATTGCAAGCTATGCGGCTTTTAGCCCGGGCCGTAATAATGAGCAGATACGTACTACAATCTCTCTTAATAATGTGCCCGTTAAAATCATAGGTGCTCACGCTGGAGTATCTGTTGGTCCCGATGGAGCAACACACCAACAACTCGAAGATATTGCGCTTATGCGGATTCAACCAAATATGACTGTTATTGTCCCCGCTGACGAAGAAGAGGCACGAAAAGCAGTTCATGCTGCCTATGAGGTGCAAGGTCCGGTGTATATTCGACTCACGCGTGACAAAACGCCGGTCTTTACAACAAGAGAGACACCATTTGTTTTTGGTAAAGCAAATACACTTTTTGATTCTGACAATTCAGAAGTGGCACTCCTTACCTGTGGGCCACTTACGCATAACGCCCTACTTGCGGCAAACGAACTTCTTCATGAAGGGATTGAGGTAACCGTTCTTAATGTTCATACCGTAAAACCCCTTGATGAAGAAGCGATTATACGGGTTGCAATGCGAACAAGAGCAGTGGTAACAATTGAAGAGCACCAGGTTGCGGGAGGTTTTGGTTCTGCGGTTGCGGAGCTCCTTGCAGAGAGACATCCCACACCACAGGAATTTATTGGAGTTCATGACAGCTTTGGTCAGTCCGGAAATCCTAGCGAACTGATAGAGCACTATCGAATGGGTGTCGGCGCTATTAAGGAAGCGGTACACACCGTACTGTCTCGAAAGCAATAAAAAAACAACTCTTACAAAGAGTTGTTTTTTTATTGCCACCCAGTAAGACTAGAAAATCTTTTCAGCCTGGTAAGAATCCGGACGATTCTCAAGATACTCCTCAAGCTGCTCTCGATTTAAAAGTCCTTTTTGAGCTCCAATGTGTTGGACTACAGACATAGAGTTTATGGGGCCCCACGAAAGTGCCTCGGGGAGGGACTTGCCAAGAGCAAGGGCTGAAGTGAACGTTGAGGAGAAGGAATCACCTGCGCCTGTACGGTCAAGTGGTTTCTCGGGATCTGGATACATCGGCATGTGCCAGATTTCCTCGCCATCAAAGGTGTAAGCACCTTCGGGACCGTCGGTTATAACTACCTTTCTTGGCCCTTTGTCGTGCATCATACGTAACAGCTCCGTAATCTCTTTACTCTCCAC
>JBBDJZ010000012.1:15180-21718 GCA_040879625.1 Minisyncoccota bacterium
TTGGCCCTTTGTCGTGCATCATACGTAACAGCTCCGTAATCTCTTTACTCTCCACTCCCAGTATTTTTTGAGCTTCCTCTTTGTTACAGAAAAAGAGTTCTGCAACACGATACAGTCTTTCTAGATTTTCATACCCTAGTGACATTTGAAACGTTCCTGGTTGAAAAGCAAGTTTTGTTTCTTCGTGGGCCTCAAGATATTCTGAGATTTGCTGGTGGTAGGGGAGTGAATTTTCTGCAAGGCTTGAGAGGTATATCCACTCTGGGGCCGGGGTAATCTCCGGAAACGCATACTCGTATTTCTGATGATTTACGAGAATTGTTCGCTCTGCTCCGTATCTGAGAATATAGTGATAGTTTGATTTCATTCCTTCGTGTATGCGCACATGCTCAAGGCTGATTGATTCGCCCTTAAGTTGCTCAAGGCTGTCCTGTCCGTTTCTGTCACTTCCCATGTCTGTCACGAGCCCTGCTTTTAGTCCGAGTCGAGAAGCTGAAACTGCTGCATTTGGTGAATTACCCACAGCGGGTATAACCACGACGTCGTTAAAGGGTATTTTATCCCCCAGTCTAAAGCATATTTCTTTATGTCCTAAGTCACCCTCATTTGGTTCTGTGTCGATACGCACATCGCTCATTTCAATAAAAGCATCCGTTACGGTATCTCCAACAGCAACAAAGTCTAACTTTTCTGTCTCTGTGTTTTCGTTCATCTAAAAAATATTTACTATTATGAACTCAGTATACCAGTAATCGTTCTTGTCTCATTGTTAACAAAAGAAACGTGTGGGTTGCTTTTTCCAAACAAATCAATATAATAGCCTCTGTATGCCAACAATTTCTATAACAAAGCGCACCGAGCGCGGTAAGCAGCTCGACGCAATCAGGAAAGCGGGTAATATTCCTGCTGTTCTTTATGGCCCAAAAGACGCCGCTGAATCTATAACGCTTTCAAGAGTTGAAATCGAGTCATTTATACAAAAAGAGGGGGAGTCATCTGTGGTGATCCTTAAGGGTGACGACATAGTAAAGGATGTTCTTATTCAAGATATCCAAATACACCCAGTGTCAGGAAAGATTGAGCACGTCGATTTTTATGTTATTGATAAGACAAAAAAGGTTGAAATTTCAGTTCCTATTGAATTTATAGGCGAATCTCCGGCTGTTAAAACTCTCGGAGGCTCTCTTGTTAAGGTGTTATACGAGCTAGAAATTGAATCTCTTCCAGCAAATATTCCTCATGAACTTACTGTTGATATTTCTTCACTTGTAGATTTCGAGTCAAGCATTCTTGCTGGACAGGTGACCCTACCAGAAGGCGTAACACTCGTAACGAGCCCTGAAGAAACCGTAGTCCTCACCGAAGAACCACGAGAAGAGGAGCCAGACGAGCCAGAAGAAGCTCCAAGTATTGGTGACATCGAGCGGGTTGGTGAAAAAGAAGAAGAGGGCTCTGAGGAAGCACCTGCTGAGGAAAAAGAATAGCACTCTGGCACAAGAAAAGGCCTTCGTGCTATACTCTACGTAACTGCCTATGGGGTTATTCTTAAAAAGGTTTCTGAATATTTTTGTTATTCTCACACTCTGCGTTTTGACGTTTAGAGCAGTTTCTGGGCAGCTTGTTTTTGCGCAGGTAACGAATGAGCAAAAACTCGCAGAAGAAAGACTGTTACAACGAGAGCTTGAAAAAGTTCTCGCTGAAATTGAAGCTCAGAAAGCGGTACTTCAGGGACAACGTAATCAGTCAGCAACAATTGAACGAGACATTTCTATTCTTGACGCCCAAATACGAGAGGCGCAGTTAGAGCTTTCAGCAAATGGCATACGCATTCGGCAACTTTCTGATGATATTACGGTAAAGTCAAACACCATCTCAGAGCTTGAAGATAAAATGCTTCGTCAAAAAGAGTCCCTCGGTTCGCTTCTCCGAAGAATGAGAGAAATAGACGATTACTCAACCATAGAGATTTTTCTTACCAACCAAAACCTCTCCGAGTTTTTCAAAGAATCTGATTCTTTGCGAAGTTTAAAGGCAAGCCTTCATCAGGACCTTGAGCAGATTGCAGAATACCAAAAGATAACAACAGAGCAAAAGGTTGCGCTAGAAATGGCTCGAACACAACAAGAGATTGTTAATAGTCAAATAGCAACACAAAAAAATAAAGTCGAAGTTTCGCAAAATCAAAAAGAGGTACTTCTTTCAGAGAGTCGTAACCAAGAGAAAACCTATGAACAAATTGTGGCGGAAAGAGAGGCACGCGCTGCTCAGATTCGTTCCGCCCTTTTCTCTCTTCGAGATACGGGTGATATTAACTTTGGCCAGGCACTCGATCTTGCACGTATTGCTGAAAAGGGAACAGGTGTAAGGCCGGCTTTTCTTCTCGCAATCATTACTCAAGAGTCAAATTTGGGTCAGCATGTCGGTTCGTGCGTAATAGCCGACCTGACCTCTGGTGCAACGAAAGGTGTTAATACTGGTAAGGTGTTTTCAAATGGTATCCATCCTACGCGCGACCTCCCAACACTTCAAACTGTTCTTGCACAACTTGGACGTGATCCGCTTGAAACTCGGGTATCCTGCCCAATTGGAGATGTTGGATATGGTGGAGCAATGGGACCAGCCCAGTTTATCCCGTCAACATGGGCGATGTACTCTCTGCGAGTATCTGGAGTAACGGGCTCAAATCCCGCAAACCCCTGGAGTCCTCGTGACTCGTTTGCAGCGTCTTCGCTTTTTCTGTCTGACCTTGGCGCATCAAGACGTACATACGATGCAGAATGGGAAGCAGCCGCTCGTTATTACGCAGGTGGCGGCTGGCAGACGCGCGGAGTGAACTATGCCAATAGCGTACTAAATATTGCGGCCAATATTCAAGCCCAGATTGATAGCCTTGACGCGCTCTAAGGGAAAAGTTTGTTGCAGAACAGGCGTTCCTGTGCTATAGTCTTTTCCGTATGAAAAAAGGAATTCACCCAGAAAATGTTCGCCCGGTAATCTTTGAAGACTCTTCTACAAAGGATAGTTGGTTGCTATTATCTACTGTCAAAACAGAAGAAAAGGCAAAGTGGTCAGATGGAGAAGAATATCCACTCTTTCGTGTTGAAATTTCAAGCGCGACGCACCCATTTTACACCGGTGAGGCAAAAACAATGGACACCGCAGGACGTGTTGATAAATTTCGTCGTCGAGAAGCAGCTGCTGGTACTAAAAAAAGAAAAAAATAAACTCTTTTCTTGATAGAAAGCATATGAGATTCCCCCAACAGTTTTGTTGAGTTATGGATGTCGCGTATGCTTTTTACTTTATCTTTAGATGCAGCGCGCTGGTACAATAAACACTATGGATTTAGATAAGTATAGAAAAAGTGAAAAAACAAAATATCTCGTAGAAGAATATGAGCGGCTTGATCTGTTGGAAAAAGAGACAAAGGAAAGTGCTGAGGGCGATGTTGAGCTTTTAGAGCTTGCTCACGAAGACGTAGAGCGAATACAAAAACAAAAAAAGGATCAGTTGGAACGAATGGATGAAATTCTTAAAGAAGCTGAAGAAGAAGATGAGTTTCCTAATGAAATTATTCTAGAAATACGTGCGGGTGCTGGAGGAGAAGAAGCTGCGCTTTTTGCAGAAGAAATTGCTCAGATGTATCTACTGTATGCAGAGAAGGAAAGCTGGTCAGTAAGCTTAGTGCATGATTCTCGTGCAGAAATGGGGGGATACAAAGAGGCTAGTTTTGAAATACACGGAAAGGATGTGTATAAAGCATTACGTTTTGAGACGGGCGTCCATCGTGTGCAACGTATACCGGCAACAGAAAAAATGGGAAGAATTCATACTTCAACAGCTTCAGTTGCAGTTATGCCAATAAGAAAAAATGTACATATAGAAATTCCCGAATCTGATCTTGAGATAACCTTTTCGCGAGCGGGTGGTCCGGGTGGACAAAACGTAAACAAAGTAGAGACTGCGGTGCGTCTTACTCACAAACCAACTGGTATTGTCATTTCTTCTCGTTCAGAAAGAAGTCAGCTAAAAAACAGAGAAAAAGCAATGACCCTCCTTGCTTCACAGCTTGAGGAAAAACGCAGAGTGGAAGATGATGCAAAATATGCAAGTGATCGAAAGGGTCAAATTGGGACAGCGGATCGTTCAGAAAAAGTACGAACATATAACTTTCCTCAGGACAGAGTCACTGACCATCGTATAAAACAAAGCTGGTCAAATCTGCCTGCAATTTTGAACGGTGACATTGAAAAAATAATTGAAGCAATGGCAGAAGGAGGTGAATCAGCATAAGCCCCAACAGGCTAAGGCGCCCCAGTGAGCCCCATGCGTGCGCAGCCTCGCTCCCTTACGTTCGGAAATTAATTTGCTATGATATTTACTAATGACTAAAACACTTGTTTCGGGAATAAAACCAACCGGCACGCTTCATATTGGAAACTATTTTGGAGCCATGCGTCAGTTTGTTGAACTGCAACACACCTATCAGCCATTTGTCTTCATTGCTGACTTGCATTCACTTACAACAATCCACAGCAAGGTTGAGCTTCAAAGGAGCACCTTTGATATTGCTTGTGCCTATTTGGCAATCGGGCTTGACCCAGAACAAGTTATTCTTTTTAAACAGTCTGATGTACCCGAGGTAACTGAACTCGCGTGGATTTTTAACTGTATTACCTCCGTGCCGTATCTAGAACGAGCACATGCGTTCAAAGACGCAGCTGCAAAAAATACAGAGATTAATGTGGGTTTGTTTGATTATCCAGTACTTATGGCAGCGGATATTCTTATGTATGATGCTGATGTTGTACCGGTGGGGAAGGATCAAAAGCAACACATAGAAATTGCACGTGATATTGCTATAAAGTTTAACAACACTTTTGAAGAAATTTTTCGTATTCCCGAACCGCTTATACTCAAAGAAGTTGAGGTTATTCTCGGTACTGATGGCCAAAAAATGAGTAAAAGTTATAAGAACACTATTCCACTTTTTGGATCAGAAGACGAAATCACCAAATCAGTCATGTCGATTAAGACAGACTCTAAAAACCTGGGAGAAAAGCTCGATGCTGATAGCGACCTTGTTTTTTCATTTCATAAGCTTGTTTCTAGCGAAGAACAACTCCTAGATTTGCGCTCTCAATATGAAATGGGAAGTATTGGGTATGGTGAGTCAAAAAAACTTTTACTCGAAAAACTTCTTGACTATTTTAAGGATGCTCACAAGCGATATGATGAATTGCAGAAAAATCCAGAGATTGTGTACGCTGCTCTTGCCCTGGGTAAAGAACGGGCTCGTGCTAAAGCGGTAGAAAAAATAAATACCGTACGAAAGGTTGTGGGCGTTTTAGAGTAGAAAGACTTGCGAGGAGTGTAGAAATATTTTAGGATTAACGAGTACGTGCGATGACGCTGCTGACACAGCTGAGCTTGAGAAAGAACGAGCGACCTTTGCGCTCTAGTAGAATCTCACGGGTAAGCCCGTTTATAGCTGTAAAAAGATATAAATCAAGGTGGCACCGCGGAAAACCGCCCTTGAACACAGCGCTTGTGTCGGGCGGTTTTCTTATAAGTAGTATTTATATTATGAAACGAACATACATTGGAGAACTTGAAAAGCATATTGGAGAAGAAGTACTGATACAAGGGTGGGTGTGGGTTAAACGCGACCAAGGAAAGATTATGTTTTTTGATTTTCGAGACGCAAGTGGCACAGTTCAAGCCGTTGCTCATACAGGAAATCCTGAGGCTTTAAAACAATCAAAAGAACTAAAAAATCAATGGGTTGTTACGGTGAAAGGAAGGGTAAATGAGCGGCCTGTAAAAATGAAGACCGAAGCGCTCAATGGTTCACTAGAACTTGAGATTCTTGATGTTGAAGTACTCAATAAAGCAAAAGAACTGCCCTTTGATGTTACCGAAAACACCAAAGACATTGATGAGAACCTACGTTTGAAATATAGGTACCTTGATTTACGGAGTGACAGAATGCAGCGCAACCTGCGACTGCGTAGTGAGTTTGTGCAGAAAGTAAGAGAGTTTCTCTTTTCAAACAGATTTGTAGAAATTGAAACTCCTATTCTTACCGAATCAACACCAGAAGGTTCCCGTGACTTCGTTGTTCCGTCCCGCTTGCATCCTGGCACTTTTTACGCCCTTCCTCAGTCACCCCAGCAATACAAGCAAATGCTCATGACGGCCTCTTTTGAGCGATACTTTCAAATAGCACGCGCGATACGAGACGAAGACCTTCGTGCAGATAGAGGTTTTGAACATACGCAGGTTGATCTTGAAATGTCGTTTGTTGAGCGCGACGATGTAATTAGACTTGTTGAGGAAATGATGACAACGGTGGTCGAATCAATGGGATACACGATTAAGCAAAAACCTTTTCCGATTATTTCATACAAAGAAGCGATGGAAACCTATGGTGCTGATAAGTTTGATATGCGTACCGAAGAAGAAAAAAACGAAAAGGTGCTTGCGTATGCCTGGGTTGTTGACTTTCCATTCTTTGAAAAAACAGACGATGGAGGAT
>JBBDJZ010000012.1:21818-44967 GCA_040879625.1 Minisyncoccota bacterium
GCGTATGCCTGGGTTGTTGACTTTCCATTCTTTGAAAAAACAGACGATGGAGGATGGACTTTTTCTCACAACCCTTTCTCACAACCTAAGGCTGAGCACATCGAGTGGCTTATGGATGCCGCGAACGGAAAAAACAAGGAAAAAATTGGTGATATTCTCACTACACAGTATGACCTTGTGTGTAACGGATATGAGTCAGGTGGTGGAAGCATTCGCGCCCATAGTGCCGAGACACTTAGGGCCGTGTATGCAGTTATGGGTAACTCGAAAGAAGAGACTCTGAAAAAGGTCGGTCATATGCTTGAAGCGTTTGAACTGGGCACTCCTCCTCATGGGGGGATAGCTCTTGGGGTGGAGCGAAACATCATGAATCTCTCTGGAGAAGAGGCTCTGCGCGACGTACAGGCCTTTCCTATGACGCGAGGGGGTCAAACATCAGTCATGCAAGGACCCTCAGAGCTTACAGAAAAACAACTCAAGGAATTACACCTTACTATTCAGAAAAAGGGTACAAAAGGAAGTAGTAAGTAACACTTTGACATATCTGTCAATAGTGCTATACTTATAACAGAAGTAATCATTTCTGAGAGCTGAGGTGTGCGCATGTCCCGAAACCGCAGGCGTTACAACGCAAAGAAACACAAGGAATCTCTTGATCTCCTTCATAAGGTTGGCGAGAGACTTGACGAGATTCGTCAAAAGGCAAGTGGGGAAGTTCCACTGTTTTCCCTCGAAGAAGACGAAGTAGAGAAGGGGGCCAGAAGTCCTGAAGAAAAAGAGCTCGTAGAGAAGCATAATCAAAATCGTAACTATATGCACTTTGTAAACAAGTGGCCCTGGAGAGACCTGCCCACAGCCGCAACCGCTTTGAAAGCTTTTCGAAACTGGAGGTCTGACCCTTGCAATAGGGCCATGATGTCTGCCAATCAAGAACAACCGTAATCACATAAGCCCTGCATGCTGGGGCTTATTTTTTTTATACCTTCTTCACATGTCCAATATGACTAAAAAAGCTATAATAGGAAGGTGGAAAAAGAAGACCATTTGATTCAAACGAATGTTTTTGAAGGCCCCCTTTCAGTGCTCCTTGAGCTTGTTCAGAAAAGAAAAATCTTTATTAACGATATAGCGCTTGCTGATATTGCTGAAGAGTTTATTCAGATGATGCAAGACGAACAAACTGGACGCGAGCTCTCTAGAGAAGCAAGTTTTATTCAAATTGCAGCAACACTCCTCCTTCTTAAGTCAAAGTCTCTTTTGCCGCATTTTGTCATTACGGAAGAGGAAGAAGAATCAACCCTTGAACTCGCTCGAAGACTTGAGATGTTTGAGCGTATTCGCTCGTATGCATCACATCTTGAGCTCGTCTACGGAAAACAAATTTTTAGTGCAGGTAAAGCCGAAAACCGAGACGATTTACAATCTCCCGTATTTTCACCTGAAGAGCGCTTTAACGGAGCTCTTTTTTTAGAAAGGATTGTGCGTGTTCAGGATGATATTCCTAAAAAAAGTGAACCACAACACGTCTCTGTGAAACAGACCGTTCGACTCGAAGATGTTCTGCGTGATCTTTCTGGCCGTATCAAGAAGCACGTTGCCCTTTCTTTTCGGGAGTTTGCGCATGTCGAGGGTGCCACGCGGAGTGACATTGTAGTTCACTTTATTGCACTGCTTGAGCTCGTTAAGCAAGGATTTATTGAAGCAGAGCAACGTGATGCGCGTGGTGATATAGAGCTTCGACATAAGGAAATAACTGTGCCAAACTATTCATAATCATGAAATTAGAACAGACCATTGAAGCGCTTCTGTTTGCTACAGGCAATACCTATACTGTTCAGGAACTTTCAGCGCTTTTGTCAAAAGATACTGATGAAATTGAGGAGGCTCTTCAAGACCTAGCGCTTTCACTTCGAAATCGAGGATTAAAGCTTGTTCGCTCTGCGGATGAGGTGCTTCTTGCGTCTGCGAAAGAAATTTCTCCTATTATACAAACATTACGCAAAGCTGAGTTAACGAACCCACTTTCTCCAGCGGCGCTCGACACCCTTTCAGTTGTTCTCTATGCAGCACCAATAGAAAAAAGGCATATTGATATGCTTCGGGGTGTTGATTCACGAGCAATACTGAGAACACTTAAAATAAGAAGTCTTGTGAGTGAAAAACGAAGTGGGGAAGGGGATAGAGGAAAATTGGTGTATAATCCAACCACGGAACTATTACGTTTTATGGGTCTTGAAAAACCCGAAGCTCTTCCAGACTATGAGGAGCAACGAAAGGCACTTGGTGCGTTTATTGAGCGTGAAGAGGGTGAAAACTAAGAAAACCCTTTGACTACGAAAAATTATGAACAAGGCAAAAAAACTATTTAATACCTACCGCACTCTTCTTCGAGATCATACAACCATGACGGTTTTTGCCTCGATCGTTGTTGTTGCTTTTTTGTTCATCTCCTCGTCAGTGGCACTAACAAACCTCACCGAGCAAAAAGCAAGCGCAAGAGAAAGTCTTGAGGCAGAACTCGTTGAGATAGAACAACAAACCCAACTTGAAATACTTGCAGAACGAATCGAGGAAAAGAAGCAGGAGTTTTTTTCTGATGTAGAGATTGGCGGAAAGGCTGCCCTTGTTTACGACATCAATACTAAAGAGGTGCTCTATGAAAGAAATGCCCGTGAGCCGTTTCCTCTTGCTTCTATTGCTAAGGTTATGACGGTTATTACCGCCCAAGACATCCTTCCAAAAGAGTCAGCGATTACTATAGATTCACGAGCCCTTGCAACAGAAGGGGAAAGTGGCCTGCTTCTCGATGAGGTTTGGAACTTTAAAGACCTAGCTGACCTTATGCTTATTGTATCGTCTAACGACGCTTCTACCGCAATAGCAAATGCCGCAGGTGAGAGGCTCTTAGAAAGAAAAGAATCGGCAAGTTCTGAGAAGACTCCTTATAAGCTTTTTATCAATCAAATGAATGCAAAAGCACTTGAGATAGGGATGGAACACGCTTCTTTTGAAAATTCTTCCGGATTAGATCTTGAGTATGAAACACTGCCGAGTTCGGTTGCCTCAGCATACGATGTCACAACACTTCTTACCTACGCACTGCTTGAATATCCAAGTATTTTGAATCATTCACGTTTTGGAAGCTATTCTGTTGTGTCCCTAAATGGAAGAAATTTTCAGGCTGAAAACACTAATCAACTCACTGATTCTATTCCAGGACTCCTTGCTTCAAAGACTGGCTATACGGTTCAAGCAGGAGGAAATCTTGCGGTTGTGGTAGATGTTGGTCTCATGCGACCGGTTGTAATCGTAGTTCTCGGTTCCACGCGAGAGGGGAGGTTCTCTGATGTAGAAAAGCTGTACGATATTACCAAACAATACTTTCGATCCCTATGATGATTCTCGATGTCGCTAAAATTTTTATTCCTACGGTTGCGGCTTTTTCCATTGGAATGATTCTCGCTCCTTTCATCATTGATTTTTTATATGCGCACAAATTGTGGAAGAAAAAATCAGGGAACAAAGGTTCAATAACTGGGGGTGGTACTCCAATCTTTAACAAGCTTCATAAAGAAAAAGATACCGGTACTCCTCGGATGGGCGGAATTGTGGTCTGGCTCTCTGTTGTATGTACCGTTATACTTTTTGCTTTGATCGGCTTTCTTTTTCCGGATACGCTAGGAGAAAAACTCAACTTTCTTTCGAGGAATCAGACGTGGATACCGTTCGTTACGCTTATCATCGGAGCACTCCTCGGACTTGTTGATGACATTCTTGTTGTTTCAGATAAGGGTGGGTACGTGGGAGGAGGGCTCTCACTCCTAAAAGTTCGTATTCCCGTCGTCGCAGCTGTGGGGCTTCTTATTGGGCTGTGGTTTTTTTATAAGCTTGGTGTTGACTCAATTAGTATTCCTTTTAACGGTGACCTCTCTCTTGGGTTACTTTTCATACCTTTCTTTTCACTCGTCATGGTTGCTGTTTTTTCAGGAGGCGTCATTGACGGGCTCGACGGTTTGTCTGGGGGTGTCTTTGCCTCTCTCTTTTTTTCCTACGCTATTATTGCCTTTTTCCAGAATCAAATTGACCTTGCAGCTTTTTCTGCTGTTGTCGCTGGCGCAACCCTCGCGTTTCTTTGGTTTAATATACCCCCTGCTCGTTTCTACATGACCGAAACAGGAATGATCGCGCTCACGATGTGTCTTACGGTTGTCGCGTTCTTAACTGAACAGGTTGCCGTACTCCCAATCATAGCGTTCCCGCTTTTTCTTTCCTCTGGCTCAGTTATTATTCAAGTGCTTTCCAAAAAATTTAGAAACGGTAAAAAGGTCTTTCTTGTCGCGCCGATTCACCACCACTTTGAAGCACTTGGTTGGCCAAGCTACAAGGTAACAATGAGATTCTGGATTGTAACCATTATTTGCTCTATTTTTGGAGTGGTAATCGCTCTTGTTGGAACCTTATGAGTACTGCCGAGAACAGTTTATATAGAGATAAAAAAACAGACAGTCGTGAACGAAAAATAGGAAAACCACGACAAGGGATGGACAGGTTTTTGTTTGTTGTCATTGTTCTGACTGTGCTTTTCGGTTTTCTCATTTTTATGTCAGCAGCACTCGGATTGTACGCAAGAGATGGTGCAACGTTTGCCTCAGTTATGCAAACCCAGGCACTGGGTGTCGCGATGGGATTCATTGCACTTATGCTCGGTAGTGTTATTCCTTACAGTTTTTGGAAGAAAGCCGCACTGCCTCTTTTTATTGTGTCAGTCGTTCTTATGCTTATTGTTGTTATGCCCGGAATTGGATTCTTGCATGGGGGCTCGAGACGCTGGATATATGTAGGATCACTTTCGTTTCAGCCCGCTGACCTCTTCAAAATTACTCTCGTCATGCTTTATGCCCGGTGGATCGTAAAGCATCGTACGCTTATTCATCAGTTTACTCATGCGGTGCTTCCGCTCGGAACCCTCCTAGGAATCGCAGCTTTCCTTCTTGCGCTTCAGCCAAAGTTTGGGACACTAGTTGTCGTTGTCTCCGCGCTTCTTTCAATGTTTATCATATCTGGGGCGCGACTGAAGCATATCCTCTTTCTTTTCTTTGTCGCGCTACCTTTTTTTGTCGCTCTGATGTTTTCATTCCCTTATGTACGAGATCGTGTTGATACCTTTCTGAATCCCGCTGTTGATCCTCTTGGAGAGGGGTATCAAATTGAACAGTCACTCATTGCCATAGGATCAGGTGGTGGTTTCGGCAGGGGCTACGGTCAAAGCATTCAAAAGTTTAACTTTCTTCCTGAGCCGATCGGAGATTCAATTTTTGCCGTAGCCGCAGAGGAGCTCGGATTTCTAGGATCCACCACGATTGTGTTGCTTATAGTACTTTTTACCTATAGAGCACTCGTTATCGCAGCAAAGGCCCCCGATCATTTCGCTAGACTCTTGGTTCTTGGGCTTGTTATACTGATAACGGCTCAATCATTTATTCATATTGCCGCAATGGTAGGACTTTTTCCGCTTTCCGGAATGCCTCTGGTGTTTATAAGTCATGGCGGTACCGCTATGGTCACCGCTCTCGGAAGTGTAGGAATTATCCTAAACGTTTCTAAATACTCAAAACTATAAAATGAAAGTCATTTTTACCGGTGGTGCGTCAGGGGGGCATTTTTATCCTATTATTGCTATTGCAGAAGCACTTGATTCTCTCGTCTATAATGAAAAATATGTTAAGCCTAAAATGTTTTACTTTGGACCGACGGAATACGATAAAAAGCTCCTTTTTGATAATGATATTGCCTTTAGGCGGGTTGTAGCAGGGAAGCAGCGGGTGGGATATGGTCGTTTCCAAAATGTTCTAGACGTATTCGTGACTCTCGGGGGTATTCTTCAGGCGATATGGCATATGTATCGAATTTTCCCAGACGTTGTTTTCTCAAAAGGAAGCTTTACAAGCATTCCTGTATTAATCGCTGCTCGACTTTTCGGTATCCCCGTTGTTATTCATGAATCTGACTCAAGACCAGGACGAGCAAATAAGTGGGCTGGAACTTTTGCAAAAAAGGTAGCCGTATCCTATCCGGACGCCGCTGAGTTTTTTGATATGAGTAAGGTTGCCGTAACAGGAAATCCTATTAGAAAAGAACTCTTAGTGCTACCTACTAAAGAGGAGGGGCGCTCATTCTATGGTGTTGAAAGTGAAGCTCCTGTTATTCTGGTAATGGGAGGTTCACAGGGTGCTGAAATAATTAATGAGGCAGTACTTGGAATTCTCGGACGCGCGGTTTCTCTCTACACAATTATTCACCAGACGGGTGATCGTAATTTTGAAGAGATTAATAAAACAAAAGAGGTTATTCTCGAAGGAAATCAGCATAAAGAGCGCTATAAACCCTTTGCGTTTCTCAGCGCAGACGAAACACGTCATGCCGCTGCTGCTGCTGATCTTGTTATTACTCGAGCCGGTTCCTCTCTCTTTGAAATTGCAGGGTGGAAAATTCCTTCAATAGTCATTCCTATTAATCTTTCAAACGCTGACCATCAGCGTGCAAATGCCTATGCCTACACACATGAAGGTGCTGGGGTCGTAATAGAGGAAGCAAACTTAACACCCAATATTATTCTTTCGCAAATAGACGCGATATTTACAAACGACTCAATTCGAACTCAAATGGGTGAGGCTGCGCACAACTTTGCTCGTTCTGGTGCTGCTAAAAAAATTGCACACGCACTTTTTGATATAGGTATGAAGCATGAAAACTAAGACTCATACTATGGAGAAAGATACTTCACACACACAAAAAAAGGTCGTTCGCTTCGCACCGTCACCAACAGGACTGCTTCATATTGGAAGCGTGCGTACGGCCCTGTTTAATTATCTATATGCGAAAAGAAATCAGGCTCGAACCATTCTTCGCTTCGAAGATACTGACACCACTCGTTCACAAAAAGAATTCGAGGATAATATTGTGGATGGGCTTGCGTGGCTTGGTCTTCAGTTTGATGAGACGTACCGCCAGTCTGAACGAACTCTGATCTACGCGAAACACATTCAATTTCTCATAGCGTCTGGTTTTGCATATGTTTCTGATGAAGTATCTGGAGATAGAAAAAGCGTTATTCGATTTAAAAACCCAAATACATCGATTACGTTTAATGATGAAATACGTGGAGAAGTTACGTTTGATACGACTGAACTGCAAGATTTTGTTATTGCAAAAAGTGAAACAGAGCCACTCTATCACCTTGCCGTCGTTATTGATGACTATGAGATGGGAGTGACGCATATTATTCGTGGCGAGGATCATATTTCAAACACCCCTCGGCAAATTCTTATCCTTGAGGCTCTTGGTGCGCCGCGTCCCGCCTATGCTCACATTCCCATGATTCTTGCTTCAGACAGATCGAAAATGTCAAAGCGTCATGGAACCGTAGCTATAACCGAGTATCGAAACCAGGGATTTGTGCCAGCAGCTCTCATTAACTATCTTGCTCTTTTGGGATGGAACCCCGGTGGAGAAAAGGAGCTTTTTTCACTTCATGAGTTAATTGAATTATTTGACTTTTCACGAGTTCACAAAAGCGGCGCCATCTTTTCAATGGAGAAGATGAAGTGGTTTAACGCAGAACACCTCAAACTTATGCCTCTTACTGAAAAGCGAGAAGTACTTCAGTTACAACTAGCTCACACTGAGGATATACCTCCAGAATTTACTGCACTTGTTCTATCAAGCGACCTCTTCGTACTCACTCTCTTTGAAAGAATTGAGATACTCAGTGAAGCCGCAGTCTTTGCCAAGGAAGGGGAGTATGACTATCTCTTTCGTTCTCCGACTCTTACGAAAGAAGCCCTTTTATGGAAGGCTGAAACAGCACTAGCTACGGCGCAGCGGCTTGAAAAATTAACTGACCTCTTAGGCAGTATTGATTTTAAAAACCCAGAAAGTATCAAAGAATCAGTGTGGGAGTATGCGACAGAGGAGGGAAGAGGGCAGGTCCTCTCTCCTTTTCGGGTTGCTCTTTCAGGAAAAGAGCGATCTCTTGATCCGTTTACTATTGGAGCAATTATAGGTAAAATTGAAACATTAGGCCGTCTTAGAAGTGCCTTAACGGTTCTCACCACATATAATGACTAGTACCTACCATAGATTTGTTCTTCGACTTACTGTATGTCTACTCTTTGCTACGTTCCTCAGCGCCTTTTTTCTCAGCGCCTCAGCTCAAAATGCCACAGAGATTGAGAAAAAAATTGAACTTCGCAGTTCTGACATTGATCGACTAGAGCGTGAGATTAGCCAGTTTCAACAACAAATCACTTCTATCGGCCGTGAGAAGCAAACTCTTGAAAATGAAATAGAAGTCCTTGAGCTTTCTGAGCGCAAGCTAAACGCTGATATCCAGTTAGCAGAAACAAAAATTGCTCTTGCTGAGGCTACCATTAACAGTCTACAGGCAGAAATTAGTGTGGCCGAGAGAAAGATTAATTTAAATAAAGAGGCAATAACCGGCACGCTTCAAGCGGTACAAAAACAATCAGATGACTCGCTTGTGGAAGCAATGTTGCGTCACGAAAATTTGTCTGAGTATTGGGGCCAGCAAGACATGCTGTTTGCTTTTCAGTCTTCAGTATCAACAAGTGTTGAACAATTAGCTCGTTTGCGGTCTGAACTTGAAAACAAGAAGGCAAGCCAGCAGGCGCTCAAATCAGAGGAGGTTGCTCTACAGAACGAACTTCAGGCAAAAGCAGGTCTTGTGATTGAAAATAAAGCTGAGCAAACTCGAATTCTCTCGGTTACCGAAAACAAAGAGTCAGAATATCAAAAACTTCTCACTGAGAAGAAAAAACTTAAAACTGCCTTTGAGGCTGAAATTAGAGAGCTTGAAAGTCAGCTTAATTTAAACGTTGACCCGGGCGCGATCCCGTCAGCCGCTCCTGGTGTTCTCGCATGGCCTGTTGATAATGTCTACATTACACAATACTTTGGTAATACTGCGTTTGCCACGTCAAATCCGCAGATTTACAGTGGCGGTGGTCACAACGGCATAGATCTTGGTGTTGGGATAGGAACATCTGTTAAGTCGGCAGCAAGCGGTGTGGTTGTTGGAACGGGGAACACTGACCTTGTGTGTCCAAACGCGTCATATGGCCAATGGGTTCTTGTTCGGCACAACAACGGACTCTCAACACTTTATGCGCACCTTTCACAGATTAATGTTTCAGAGGGACAGGTCGTAGGAAGGGGAGATGTTGTTGCGTATTCGGGCAACACTGGATATTCAACAGGTCCGCACCTTCACTTTACGGTCTACGCCTCTGATGGCGTGAAGGTCTCAACAATGCCTTCGCGTGCCTGTGGCGGAAGGAACTACACGCTTCCACTTGCTGATCAAAACGGATATCTTAACCCACTTTCTTTCTTGTAAAAAAGAAAAGTTTCACAATTTGACATATCTACTGTTTGTGTCATAAATAGAGTAGGGGAGGTGAGTGATGTGTGGGCGAGTGAGCACGCTGAATGCTTAGAAGAACTCATCTTTTTTCTTGCAGCTGACCCTGCACACATACTAGAAGATGAAAGAGAGGTTGTTTTTAGCGAACTAAGAAAAAGCAATCGAACGCTTAGTAATTATCAGACGAAAGTTTTATCCACAAAGGAGCGACACTTTATTAGTTTTGGCATCATTACTATACGGTGCATCCAAAGCGTTCGTATACAACAATCCGTTTCTCGGTCTCCGCGAAAGAAAAAGTTCCTTATAAAGAAGAGCAAACTTCGTCAGGTTTCAAAGGGCGGATACCTTTACTACGTTCTCCGTGACCATAAGAGTCTCCAGGGGGAAGTGTGTATCCTCTTAAACGAAATACGAACCTTTCTTCGTGATCCTTGAAGGCCCTGACTGAAAGAACTCTTGAGCCGATACTCCTGGTTAAAAACCAAGGAAGTATCGGCTCTTTACATTCGTAGAAGCGACTCTATAACGTCGCAAAAGATATATTGTGCGACGTTATATATACCGCTTACGATACCTTCTTTACTTCTTCCCTACCAAGCTTAAGAATCGCTTTGAAGTGCTCGGCGCTCACTGGTTGTACGGATAATCGACTCCCCTTTTGAGTGAGAGTCATGTCAGAAAAAGTTGTTGAAGACTTTAATGATTTTAATAAAACTGGCTGTGAGAACGTTTGTATAAAACCTACCATAACGCAAAACCACCGTGGCTGCTTTTTTGTGGCTCGTGGATCAAAATACTCACTATCTGGATCAAACTGAGTTTGGTCCGGATAGCCCAGGGTGCGCACCTCCCCCACTCCAACGATACCAGGGAAGCTCGTATTGGAGTGATAGAAAAGAATAGAGTCGTCGGGTTTCATACTGTCACGCATGAAATTGCGTGCCTGGTAATTTCTAACGCCTGTCCATGGCGTTTCACCCTCGTTTTTAAGGTCTGTAAGGGAGTAGGTCGATGGTTCGCTTTTTAAAAGCCAGTAGTTTCTCTTTTGTGTCATTTTGGTATAATGCGTACTAATTATCTTAACAGAAAAATATAAAAAAATGGCGGAAGAACAACTATCAAAAAAAGAATTACGTGCTCAAAAGCACGCAGAAAAAGCTGAAAGAAAAGCTGAGGAGGCTCGAAAGGCAAAGCGTGAGTCGTTTCTACAAAATATCTTCATTTGGGGCTTCGTTGCACTTCTTGGGATGGGTCTCGTTTTGTTTGTGGGTAATGTGCTCTCAGAAGACCCTAGCACTGCCTCAGTTACGTTTGATATGCCCGTTGATGTCGAATCGGAATGGATAAAAGGTAATCCTGAAGCCGAAGTGACGCTTGTTGAGTACTCTGATTTTCAGTGCCCAGGATGTGCAGGTGCCGCTCCGGTAATAGAGAGCCTCCTTGAGGACTATGGAGACGAGATGCGTTTTGTCTATAGGCACTTCCCTCTTGGATTTCACGGTAATGCGGTACCATCCGGACGCGCCGCTGAGGCAGCGGGTCAGCAAGGCAAGTTTTTTGAGATGCACGACCTGCTCTTTGCGAACCAAACTGAGTGGGCTGAGGTAAGAAATCCAGACGCTCTTTTTCGAGGATACGCAGAAGAGCTCGGTCTTGACCTTCGGGCCTATGACGTTGCGTACGAGTCAGAGGAAACAAAAGTACGTGTCGAGGCGGGGCTTGAAAGTGGACGTGAGTTCGGTGTCACCGGAACCCCTTCTTTCTATGTGAACGGCACTCCTGTACGAATTGTTAACTCATATGCTCCCCTCCTCGAGGCGATTGAAACAGCTCTTCTTGAAGCAGAAGGCGGTGAGGACGAAGTCGACACCGAAGATGCTTCAGAGGGTGAGTTAGAGTAGCGAAAACGAAGAACTACCTATGATCACAAACGTTCACACGAGAAAAAGCACCGTACTGCCCTTTCTCCTCGTTTTTATTGCGCTCCTTGGTCTTCTCGATGCAACCTATTTATCACTTTCTACACTGAAAGGCACAAGTCTTGTTTGCGGTGGGTTTGGTGACTGTACGGGTGTGACAACAAGTGAATACGCTAGAATTCTAGGCATTCCCGTTGCTTACCTGGGATTTCTCTACTACGCTACTTTCTTTTTTGTGTCTTTAACGCTTGCTACGTTTAAGAAATCACGTTTGATGTTACCCCTCTTCCTTCTTTCTCTTGTAGGGTTAGCTGCCTCTCTGTGGTTTGTATTTGTGCAACTTATCCTCCTTCAGTTAGTATGTTTGTATTGTATGATATCCGCAGGTACTTCCACCGCACTCTTTTTACTCGCACGTATGCTATGGAGAACACACACGAAGAACGACGCTCACTCCCCTCTTTCTATCGACTCCACGGAATCGGAACAAGTCTAAACTCATCCAAAAGCGGTTTATTATACAGAAGACGCGAGGTGCATTCTGCAGTTAGTTTTGCATCCTCGAGCGCGTGGTGGGGCACGTCTATGTTGTCGAGCCCGACGTATTCAAGAATACGCGCGAGGTTTAGCGCGCTGTGTTTATTTTTGAGCGGAATAGGTCTGTTATTCATTCTCATATGACCATAGCAGAGTGTGTGAAGATCAACAGTGTGTCTTCCAAATGTCCAATTAACCCCCTCTCTCTTCGCAGTCTTTTCTAGAAACGAAAGGTCAAAAACGCCAATATTCAAACCCCCGAGAGTCGTGTCTTTAGTGTGCTTTGCAAACTCGATAAAGCCAAGTAATAAAATAAGCGGGTCTTGTTTTGATGGGTCGGTGATATCGTTTACCGTAAAGCCGTTTACAACCAGCGCATCTTTATCAATTTCTGCACCTTCAAATACTCGACACTCGCTGTAGAAGACATGCTCAGGGTTTTCTAAATCAATCGCTCCAAGCGAAAGTAGCGCATGTTTTTCCGGAAGGAGACCGGTTGTCTCAATATCTATAACAATCATATTTCTCTATTGTAACCCATCGCAGTTACTTGCAGGTGTATAACCTGCGTTTTGTGCTTCTTCATAGCTCGAAAAAGATATCAGATTTTCTGGCTTTATTCGCTTTGCACTGGAGCACCAAGGAAAGTGATACTTATCTGAATTTTTTGAAGCAACGAGAAAGGGGGTCTCTGTTGTTCTTACTCCCTCACTTTTTCTGTCCCCTGGTGTTGCGTATGTGGTTTCTTCACTTCCCTGTAAAAATTCAGGCACGACAGTTTCTATGACGACTCCGCGTTGATTTACTGTACTTTTAACCGAAAGTCTTCCGAGGGCAAAAGCTGAAAGACCGCTGAAAATAAGAAGTAATATAAGAAGAATGCTCGTATGGACACTCCCCTTTTCCTCTAGAGAGTCAAACGAGATATCGTCCACATAACTCTTGCCATCCTCTTTTTTATTCTGTATACTCATGACTGTATTCATTAATTATACCCTAATACCACTTACACATGGCATCGAAAAAAGCTGGTGGTTCAGCCAAAAACCTAACCGATTCAAACCCTCAGTATCTGGGGGTAAAGCTGTATGATGGCGAAAAGGCTCAAACGGGCGCTATTATCGTACGCCAGCGCGGTACGAAAATCATAGCGGGTAAGAATGTTAAAACAGCAAAAGACCACACACTTTTTGCTCTTAAGGATGGTCGTGTCGCCTTTGACAGCGTTCGAAAACAAAACTTTGACGGTACAACAACACGAAGAAAGAGAGCGAGCGTCGTGGAGGCATAGCCTTCTTGCGTGTACGCAAACAAAAACCCCGCATACCTTTATTGCGGGATTTTTGTTTGGGAGATACTACTTGGTGGGAATGATTTCGACAGTTAAGACTGCTTTTGTATCACCAAGTACGAGGTCGATCTTGTGCGTACCCACCTCTTTTATTGCCTGATCAAGCTCAATATATGAAGCGTCAATTTCAAGCTCTTTTTGTTCTTGTATTGCCTTGCTAAGGTCTGTTGCGGAAAGAGCAGAAAAAAGTGTTCCCTTTTCGTTTGCGCTCATTTTAATGGTGAGTACGTCACCACTTAGAGCACTAATTGTGGCTCCAAGTTCCTTTTTACGAAGATCATCTTTTTTCTTGTTTTCCTTAACCTGCATCTCAATAGACGCAATATTTTTTTCGCTCGCAACTCGCGCGAGGCCCTGAGGAATAAGACTATTCATCGCAAAGCCGTTACTGACTTCAACGATTTCGTTTACACTGCCAACCTTTGGTACTGATTCCAGTAGGATTACTTTCATATTATGTTTGTTTAGGAGTTTCGATAGTATCAGTTTTGAAGAAGAATTTCAACAGCACGCTCTAGTTGGTTGTCGTACTCTGGGTTTGCCTCATTTGGTTCATATTCTACAATAACGTCTGGCTCAAGTCCTTCGTCTGAAATCGATGTTCCCTCGGGTGTTAACCACTCCGCAATCGTAACCTTCAGTGTTGTCTCAGGGGTGATTTGAACAACTTCTTGGACTGAACCCTTACCAAAGGTTTGTTCCCCGACGAGAGTCGCGACGCCATTTTCACTCAGAGCACCCGCTACAATTTCTGAGGCTGACGCTGATCCTTGATTTATCAAAACAATAATTTCAGTGTCTGTTCCTGAAATAATATCGTATCCTCGACTTCTAAAGACCGTCAACTCTTCCCCACCCTTTCCAACTTCGCGAACAATAACTTTTCCACTTGGCAGGAAATAACTCGCAATTTCTACTGAGGCATCGAGATATCCTCCGGGATTTCCTCGTAGGTCAAGAATAAGTTTGTTTGATCCAGAAATAGCAAACTTGCTGAGCGCTTGTTTAAACTCCGTTTCAACATTCGCTGAAAAGTTATAGAGCGAAATAACAAAAACCCCGTCACGGCGATTGTCCGTGTCAAGCGTTGGTATTTGGATACTGTCTCTCGTAATTGAAATTTTGCGTGTCTCCTCTTCACCTTTCCGTAAAAGAGTGAGTGTCACGACTGTTCCTCGTTCTCCACGTATAAGGTCGACTGCCTCATCGATAGTCATTCCAAAAGTCGGCGTTTCGTCAATTGCAAGAATATTATCGCCTGGTTCAACACCCGCTCTTTCGGCGGGTGTTCCTTTTAGTGGCGCCACAACAGTAATTCTGTTTTCTTTTACTCCGACTTCCATTCCGACACCTTCAAAGTTTCCACTAATTTCTTCTTGAAACTCTTTTGATTCTTGTGGTGGGAAAAAAACGGTATAAGGATCATCAAGCGAAGACGCAAGACCCTCTATTGAAGACCACAGTTTGTCTTCTGATGTAATGGTGTCTGCGTCAATGTGTTTCTCGTTAAGAATCTTCCATGTTTTCCAGAATGGCGAAAAACTAATGTCTGCGCCAGACTCTTCTTGGTTTGTAGTTTCTCCAGCTTGTCCTTGGATTTCATTAGAGCCAACAAAGAGTCCTACAAAAAATGCACTAAGTGTTAAAACAGCCAGAAGAATTCCTGGTAACAAACGCTTTTTAGATTCCTGCATATTTTGACATTATCGCAAACTCCCTTGTTGTGGTCAAACGAAAGATCCTAGTTTATACTATTTGGTATATGAGACAGTGCGTACGAAAGACAGATTCACTGATATCTGCCCGGTTATGGCAGAATCTCACAAACCAATTTTCTATTTAGGCGTGTATGCTTTCACTCTATAACACAAAATCACGAACAAAGGAGCTCTTTGTACCCCTGGCTCCCCCGCTCGTAACCATGTATAACTGTGGTCCCACTGTCTACAATTATGCCCACATTGGTAATTTACGAGGGTACGTTAACGCAGACATTATTCGTCGAATTCTTGAACACTATAACCTTGAGGTTAAACAAATCATAAACATTACTGACGTAGGGCATCTCGTTGGTGAAGCTGAGGATGGTGAAGATAAAATTCAAAAAGGCGCAGAGCGCGACAAGAAGTCAGTTGAAGAAATTATAGCGTTCTACTCAGATGCATTTTTTGATGATCTCGCCGCCCTTGGTATCAACCCCTCTCGGATTTATCATTTTCCTCGTGCAACAGAGCATATTGCTGAGCAGGTGGAATTAATTAAAGTTCTTGAAAAAAAAGGCTATACGTACACGACCCCCGATGGAGTGTACTTCAATACGTCAAAGTATCCTGAATACGGCAATTTTGCTCGCCTTGACATGCAGCATCTTCAAGAGGGTGCCCGTGTTGAAAGTAATCCTCACAAAAAGAACCCAACAGATTTTGCTTTGTGGAAGTTTAGAGGTGAGACGAAGCGACTTCAAGAATGGGATTCTCCTTGGGGGGTTGGTTTCCCTGGGTGGCACATTGAGTGTTCAGCAATGGCAATGAAATATCTTGGAGAAACTATTGATATTCATACGGGAGGTATTGACCATATTCCTGTTCATCATACAAACGAGATTGCTCAGTCAGTGTGTGCCACAGGAAAAGAATTTGCCCGCTACTGGGTTCATCACGAATTTATTCAAATGGGCACTGAAAAAATGGCAAAATCAACCGAAGACTTTATTCGCCTCGAAACCCTCATTAATCAAGGTTATTCACCCTTTGACTATCGCTACCTCTTGTTGCAGGTTCATTATCGGACTCCCCTATCTTTTAGCTATGAGTCTCTTCGTGCATCAAGAAGAGCACGGACGCGGCTCATTCGACAGTATGCAGAGCTTGATTCTAGTGATTCAGCGGATGTTCACGAAGAATATAAAGAAACGTTTCTTCGAGCGCTCAACGACGACGTAAACACGGCTGAAGCTCTTGCGCTCATGTGGAAACTCCTTAAAGATGACCGCGTAGCTTCTCCTACAAAGAAAGCAACACTTGTCTTTTTTGATTCTTTGCTTGGTTTGGGACTTGATGAGGGCCTTGCCTCGCGAGAAAATGACGAAATACCTGAAGAAATTGTAGTGCTCGCAGAAGAACGACAAAAAGAAAAAGAAAATGGTAATTATAAAAAAGCTGATAGTGTACGTGATGAAATACTTCGTCGGGGGTATGTTATTAAGGATACAAAAGAAGGATTTGTGATTGAACTAAGGCAGTTCTAGTAGTAGTCACAACTTATGAACAGAATATACACGCTTTTCGTAAAACGAAGATACGAGCGTCGTGCTAGAATGTCGCTATGGCAGATCCAGACAAACAATACCTTCTACCACCTCAGAACATAGAGTCTGAAAAAGCATTACTTGGTTCTGTAATGCTTCGCAATGAGGTACTTCACGATGTGATTGATATCATCCGGGAAGAAAGTTTTTATGTAGAAAAACACAGAATCATCTGGCGTTCTATTATGGGTTTGTTTACTAAAAGCGAACCCATTGATCTTCTTTCGCTCTCAAATAAGCTGGAGGGTAATAAAGAACTTTCCAAGATTGGAGGAAAAAGTTATTTAGCTGAACTCGCTCAAGATGTTCCCTCTTCAGCAAATGCCGAGCACTACGCACGTATCGTTCATAAGAAGTACATGATGCGGGGTCTTATTGGTGCATCGCAGGAAATTACAAAACTTGCATATGACGATAGTGGTGATTTAGAAGAAATGCTCGAGAATGCAGAAAAAAAAGTATTCGAAATTACGAATATCTCTGGAGCGAGTAAGTTTGTCGATGCTCGAGACATACTCGGTGAAGCATTTGAGCGTTATGAACGCCTTCATAGCTCAAAAGATGAAATGAGGGGTGTTTCAACGGGATTTGATGATCTTGATAATATGCTTGCTGGTCTACAAAAGTCGGATTTGATTATTCTCGCAGCGCGACCATCTATGGGTAAAACGTCCCTTGCGTTAGATATTGCGCGGCAAGCAGCATTAAAAAACCAAACTCCGGTTGGTATTTTTTCTCTGGAAATGAGCGCTCAACAACTTATTGACCGTATGATAGCAGCTCAGTCACAAGTGGATGCATGGAAGTTGCGCACAGGAAAGCTTTCTGCTGATATCGAATTCGATAAAATTCGTGAAGCACTCAATACTCTTTCAGGTGCTCCTATCTATATTGATGATCAACCAGGAAATAATATTTTGAAAATGCGTTCTGTAGCTCGTCGCTTAAAGAGCGAAAAGGGCCTTGGGCTCATTATTGTTGACTATCTACAGCTGATGTCCCCTACTCGCTCAATGAATTCTGACAATGTTGTGCAACAAGTCACAGAGATATCACGATCGCTTAAAAATCTTGCTCGCGAACTCGACGTTCCTGTTCTTGCCCTGTCTCAGCTCTCCCGTGCGGTTGAGAGTCGAGGCGGAAGACCAAGACTGTCAGACCTCCGAGACTCTGGTTCCATTGAGCAGGATGCTGACGTAGTGATGTTTATTCATCGCGACGACAAGTACAATGAAAACTCAGAAAAGCCTAATATTGCTGAGATTTTGATTGAAAAGCACCGAAATGGACCAGTGGGAAAAATTGAGCTTTACTTTGACGAGAAAAAAAGTTCCTTTATTAGCGTTACGAAGTCTGAGTACGGTCAGTTTGCATCTGAATTTGATCCAGAGTTTTAAAGCACCCCACCCTGCCTATGAATGAATTTGAAAAACTAGTTGAGCAGTTTCGCACCTTTCCCGGCGTAGGGCGCCGTCAGGCAGAACGATTTGCTCACTTTATCACCCGTCAAGAAAATGAATCGGTAGAGACTCTCAGATCTTTGTTATTAAAGACAAAAGAAAACGCACGATTTTGTGTAACATGCCAGCGCCTTACCTTTGAAGTAGACCAGGCTGGCTTGTGCTCAATTTGCTCATCTCAGAATCGAGATCATTCGCTGTTAATGATTGTTGAAAAAGACGCCGACTTGAATCACATTGAACGCTCTGGTGTCTATCTAGGTCTTTATTTTGTACTTGGAGGCGTCCTACCGATGCGTTCAGATACTGTTGAAAGTGCAATTCACCTCCCTGAACTTGAAAAGATTCTTACTGATCGCAGCACAGGCCTTACTGAGATTGTTCTTGCACTTAGTTTGACGCCAGAAGGTGAATACACAAGCGACTTTTTGAAAAAAAGTGTTTCAGAAGCATTAACTGATAAAAGTCAGACTAAAATAACGGTACTCGGGAGAGGTCTTTCTGTGGGGAGTGAGCTAGAGTATTCAGACAGAGAAACGCTTCGCCACGCTCTTAGTTCAAGGCAAGAATTACAATAAAAAATATGCACCGTGTGCATATTTTTTTGTGTTAAATTTTTGTGATTTCTACTGCCATGAATGGTTGGCGGTGTCCATAGGTTCTGTGGTATCTGCTTTTTGAGCGGAAGCGTGAAACGCGAATCTTCTTCCCTTTCCCTTCTTCCTTAAGGGTGCCGATTACTTTCTTACCCTTTAGTGTTGGTTCTCCGATGGTGACAGTATCTCCGTCAGCAATCATAAGAACACTTTCAAAATCAACAGAATCCCCAACATTTAGACCGTCGAGTTTTTCAATCGTGATTGTTTCACCTTCTGTGACGGTATATTGCTTTCCGCCTGTCTCTATTACTGCGAGTTTCATACCGGTCTATTCTACAGAAAACCCTATTTTTTGCAACTCCATCAGTGGCCTATTCTTCTTCTTGGGGTTTTTCAACCTCCAAAAGCTGGTGTTCGAGACCTTCACCTGAAATTCTCATAATATCCTTATCTATCATACGAAAAGATCTATCACTTTGGTTAAAATGGTTCACCACTGTTCCAAGAGAGTTTCCAAGCTTTGAGTGGTGCTCCTCATACGCCAAAAGGTGTCTACGCAGGTCATCCACCCTTTTTGCTATTTGCTTCGTGGATTCCTCAATTTTGAACGCTCTGAAGCCCATAAGAATGGTCTGTAGATACGCAACAAAGGTTGTGGGTGAGACGATAATGACCCCCTTATCCTTATAGGCATATTCAATCAAACTGCGGGTATTGACCTTCAGTGATCCTACCTGGTTTATAAGAAGATCGTAGTATATTCCCTCTGCAGGAATATACATAATCGCAAACGGGAGCGTTCCGTCTTCCGTGCGTATATATTTTGACGTTTCGTCAATGCGCTTTTTGAGGTCATTTTTAAACTCCTTTTCAAGCACTTCTCTCCGGATTTCATCCTCTTCTGCGATAACACGGTTGTAATTATCAAGTGAAAATTTTGCGTCTATACAAATTAAACCTTCTTTTGTTTTTATAACAGCATCTACGATCTCACCATTTTTGAAAAGGTGTTGAAGCTCGTATTCGTCAGGTGACAGAATGTTTCCAAGAATAAGCTCAAGCCCAGCCTCGCCAAGTGATCCGCGTTGTTTTTGGTTTTTGAGAACTTTCTCAAGGTTTCTTAAACTATCAGTAATCGTGAAGACCTGTTTGTTTGTCTCTTTAACCTCAGTAATTTCTCGGGTTATATTCTGCAGATCAAGCGTGAAGTCTCGAACAAGTTTCTGGGATTCTGAAAACTGATGTTTGACCGATTCGTTCATGGAGCGTGACGACTCTGCCATTTTGGAATCAAGTGTTCGCGTCAGTTCGTTAAGCTGGTTTTGCAAGAGAGAAAAAGCTCCCTTGTCTTCGTCTTGTTTTGGTTGTCCAAGTTTTCGCATCACCACAACCAAAAGAATAATATTTGCTACAAAGACCAGGGATACAATAACGAGCATGAGTGGTTCCATGGCTGAATTGTATCATATGCCCCCATCCTTCTTTGACCTAGAGAGAAGCACGGCTTTACTAATTTCAATAATAAGAAGATTCAAGAAGCTTGCCGTGAGGGCTATCATCACAATTGAGCCATTAATTGGTGAAAGCGAGAGGAGTTTTTGTAGGGGTGGGAGTGAGACAGAGAGAGTCAGGAGCGCAAGGTTCAGTGCAGCCGAGGCAATAAGATAGGGGTTTGAAAAGGGGTTTGTTTTGAAAAGAGGTTGTGTAAAACTTCTAAATGAAAAGGCGTAGAGGGTGGTGCCGAAGGAAAGCGCAACAAACATAATTGTTCGAATTTTCTCAATATCCATACCTCTCTCTAGGAGAAGTACATACAAAGCGAGCAAAACCGTACCGGTCGTGATTCCCACAATGAGTGTCAGTTCCCATACTCGCTTCGTAAGAACTCCATTTTTCCCGGTTTTCTGTGGGGGTTGTTTCATACTTCCCTTTTCTGCCGGTTCAAAAGCAAGTGCAAAATTCAGCAGTCCCTCTCCGATAATGTTAACCCAAAGAATCTGCGCGGGTAAAAGAGGGACAGGGAGCGCGATAACGAGTGATCCGACAATCGCAATTGCTTCTCCAAGATTTGTAGAAAGAAGGTATCCAACAATTTTTTTCAGGTTCGTTATGATTCGTCGACCCTCCTCGACCGCAGCAATAATAATTGCAAAGCTGTTCTTAAGGAGGATGATGTCAGAAGCCTCTTTTGCTACTTCCGTTCCACTTTCCACGGCAATACCAATGCTTGCGCCCCGGAGTGCGGGTGCGTCGTTTATTCCGTCCCCTGTCATGGCAACGACCTCGCCGTCTCTCTGGAGTACTTCTGAAATTCTCAATTTTTGATGAGGAAGGACTCGAGAAAAAATTGGAATTGTTTTCAGTGCTCGGAGAAGCTCCTCGTCGTTAAGCTCGTCAATTTGCTTCCCGAGCATTACCGAATCGTCCGGGGTTGCGATACCAGACTGAATGGCAACACTCCTCGCCGTACCCCTAAGATCGCCTGTTACCATGATGACTCGAGCCCCAGCCTCACGTGCAGTTCTAACTGCATCGGGCACGTCTTCTCTAATGGGGTCTTCAAAGCCAATTAAGCCGACGAAAGTTATCTCTGAAAGAAGGTCCTTTGGACTGTTGCTTGCTGCTGTCCTAAACCTCTCTTCGTCATATTTTTTCCTAGCTATGCCTATAAAGCGTTTGCCATTTGCGCCTCCCTGTTCAATAGCAGTAAGAAATTTTTTTCGAAGATCGTCAGTCATCTCTTCCTCGTGGTTTCCCTGAAGAATGAAGGTTGAGTGTTCAAGTGCGAGCTCGGGCGCACCGCTAATTAAAAGAATAACTCCCTCGGGGCTTCTGTTAAGTGACGCAGAAAACTTATTTTTAGACTCAAATGAAAATAAATTAATCCTTGCATAGGCGGGATCTTCCGGAGAATTGGTAAGTCTTTCTGCTATACCAGCTTCAAGCAGTGCTTTCTCAATAGGGCGACCGTTTGCTGTGGTAACGCCGGCTTCTTTAGTGATAAAAGCATCGGTCGTAAGAAGTGACGTACGAAGAAGCTCTCGCTCACTTTTACTTAATTCAGTTTCTCTGTCACGAATAACCTCTGAGGTAAGCGTCTCTGCTGTTATAAGATTACTAACTGTCATATGGGCTTGGGTTAGCGTTCCGGTTTTATCGGTTAGGATGACTGTTGCAGAACCAAGTGTCTCTGCAGCAAGAAGGTTTTTAACAAGACCTCCTTTTTTAAGTATCTTTTCTACACCAATTGCAAGAACGACCGTAACGGATGCCGGAAGCCCTTCGGGAAGGATACTTACCGCAATAGCAATCGAAATAAGAAGTGTTTCACTGAGCCCACGTCCCTGCAATAATCCCAACACAAAAACAAACACAACAATAAGGAGAACCCACTTTGCGAGTAGTTGCGCAAGCGAGTGAAGGCTTTCTTGTACTGGCGTTGCTGTTGTTTCTACATTTGCTAAGCTTTCGGCAATCTTTCCTATTTCCGTCTCGTTTCCTGTTCGCACCACAATTCCCTTACCGTGTCCCGCGAGAATAAGCGTTCCCATAAAGAGCATATTTTCCTGCTCAGTTACCTCAAGTCCAGCTCGAAGTGTTTCATTCGTTTTATGGACCGCCTTAGCTTCACCGGTAAGTGGCGCTTCACTTGCATCGATCTCTTTTGATTCAAGAACTCTAATATCAGCAGGAACACTCATACCAGCGTGAATTACAACAACATCACCAGGCACGAGCTCAGTTGAGGTGATAATCATCTGCTCACCGTCTCGAATAACAATCGCTTGCTTTTCTTGAGACTCTGACAGTTTTTCAAAGGCTCGATAGGCGCGGTTTTCTTGAAAGACGCCGATGATGACGTTAATGGCAATTGCTACTGCAATGACAATTGCATCGAGATACTCGTGCAAAAGGAGCGTTGCTCCAAGGGCAGCAAGGAGTATGTAAATAAGCGGATTCTTTATCTGCGCAAGAAATGAGTCAAAAAGAGTCACTTTTTTCCCTTCTTGAAAACTGTTTTGACCATACTCTAATAAAAGCCGTGTTGCTTCTTCGTTCGCGAGCCCTCGGACGGGGTCTGTTTTGAAACGAGTTGCTATATTCGCAGTATCTTCGGAGTAGTAGGGCTCTGTCGGTTTCTTCATTAATTAAGGTATACTAGCATTATGCACGTAATGTATTCTTTAAGTGTACCAAACTATGATTCACAAAAAACTCACAACTGAATTAACTGAAGCAATGAAGTCTCGCGACGCTGTAAGACTTGCGGTTGTTCGCGACTTAAAATCTTCATTTGTAAATGAACTGATAACTCTGGGGAAAAAACCAGATGAGTTTCTTGATGATGAGAACGCGCTAAAAGTAATTAAAAGAAAGGCTAACCAAAGAAAAGATTCAATTGAGCAGTTTGAAAAAGGAGGAAGAAGCGAGCTTGCGGATAAAGAGCGAGCAGAGCTTGAAATTCTAGAGTCATATCTTCCCGCTCAGATGTCTGAAGAAAAGATTCGTGAAATTGTTCTACAAAAAAAGA
>JBBDJZ010000013.1:0-2639 GCA_040879625.1 Minisyncoccota bacterium
ATACTATCAAGACCAAACCCGTGAACTCCGAAATGAGCGCCCAAGACATAGCAGAACAGGACAGACGCGTTGTTGTACTGAAATGTACGAAAAGCACCACTCCCTCCCAAAGAAGACCACCGGGGCCCTAACGGCCTCCATGCACCAGAGTCAGATTTTTTGACTCCGGTGCTTTTTTATTGAAAATTCTCAGTTGCAGGGCTTTCGTTGTATCTATAAAAGACTTTCCTGCCAAAGCGAAGATCAAACTGATATACGTCTCTAAGCGTACGTCCTTCTTCAAAGATCTTAGCCTCAAGAGCAGAGAAAAGTCGCTCGAGCTCGTCAGTATAATCATCGTCTATTTCTAGGAGAAGGGAGAAAGACTTACCCGTTCCCACATCCAGCGTCTTTTCATCTATGAGCCGTATCACTCCAACTCCGAGGTCTTCCCTTTTTAGTATTTCTGTAAGTTCGACAAGTTCAAAGAGTTCCTCGGGAGCAAGCGGAATATTTCCAAAGTAGTCATCGTCCGTTAGGGGTTGTAGATATATGATAAGAAACTCAGATTTTGGCAGATACGGTGCGCGAGAGTAGATGACACCGGTTACATCTGCAAAAAAGCACTCTCCCACGTATCGCCCATTCTGAAGCGTGTCGTTATCTTCACAGTAAATATACGCGGGTGCACGTTCTTCAATAACAACAATTAACTCATCGAATCCCTTACGCAACACGTTTGCTCGCTCAATACGAACAAAGGAGTCAGCAAGTGATTGTTCAAGTTTACGTATGGGAACAAAGATGGAATTCGTTGTCGGGAAAAATCTGTTTTTGCCCTCCTCTAGCGTCTCGCGGACCAACGCTTCAATTTCTTCAGTGTTTGTTCTCCCGTCGTTGCGGATATCAATAGTTCGTATGGTGAGACTTTCTGAGTGCGCGAAGTACCACAGCGCAAAAACAAGCGTAGAGATGAGTATGGCGAGACCAATAAAAAAGGTGAGAAGGCGATTTCTTTTCTTTACAAACTTACGCCTGCGCAAGTCAGAAGGTTTGAGCGTAACTCGTTCTTTCGTAACCCGAGCTTTCTGTGATTTTTTTCTTCGTAGGAATGAAAAAACGCCCTTCGTTGGTTTTGCGCGAGTTGTGTTACTTTTTCGGAGTTTGCGCATTAGTCAGTCTTAGTTTCCAATTTTCTCTTTTCCAAAAAGTGGTTGAAGTATAGCGGGGACAGTGACACTTCCGTCTGCTTGCTGATACTGCTCAAAGAGTGCTACGAGAATACGAGGAGTAGGAATTGCCGTTGAGTTCAAAGAGTGCACAAAACGCATTTTCCCCTCTTTGTCGCGATACCGTATGTTTAACCGTCGCGCCTGAAAATCATGGAAGTATGATGCTGAGCTTATCTCACGGTACGTGTTTTCTGATGGAACCCAGAGTTCAATATCATACTTTTTCACCTGACCGAGACCGAGGTCGCCCCCGCAATTTACGACAGTTCTAAAATGGAGTCCAAGCTCTTTCATTGCCTCTTCCGTGAGGTTGTTCATTGCTTCATGGTGCTTCACCGATTCTTCATGGCTCGCTTCACAAAGGGTCACTTGTTCTAGCTTGTAGAATTCATGAACACGGACGAGACCTTTCGTGTCCTTACCGTGTGAACCCGCCTCTCTCCTATAGCAAGGAGAAAACGCAATGACCCTTTTAGGTAATTCACTCTGCTCGATCACATCGTCACGAAAGTATCCCATAACAGGGACCTCGGCTGTTCCGGTTAAGTACTGATCGTCTTGCGTTTTGTAGAGGTCCTCCTCAGATTGCGGAAGAAAGCCCGTTCCAATAAACGACTCTCGATTTACGAGCGCAGGCGCAAGGAGTGGTTCGAGCCCCCGCTGTGCAAAAAAATCTAAAAAGTAATTCCACAGCACGAACGTCAAACGTACGGCATCATCTTTCAAAAAGTATCCGCGAAAACCCGAGACTTTTGTTCCCCGCTCAAAATCAACAAGGCCGAGCTCTTGCATTAACTCAATATGACTTTTCGGAGTAAAGCTAAACTCAGGCTTTTCACCACTCGTTCGTATTTCCTGATTATCAGCATCGTCCTTTCCATCAGGAACAGACATGTCGGGAATGTTTGGAACTTGCACCATGAGCTTCTGCCACTCAATCATAACTTCTTTCAGCGACTCCTCGTCCCGTGCCATACTTTCCTTCAGCTCCTTCATCTCAGTGATGATAAACGTTCGTTCTTCGGGGGTAATTGTTTTATCTGATATACGTTTGGTGGCCTCGTTTTGTTTTGCACGTTTTTCTTCAACCGTACTCAGGAGCTCCCGCCTGTTACTGTCTACTTGTATAAGTTCCTCAATTTCAAAAGGTATGTGCTTTTTCTTGGCGGCAAGATCAATAAGTTCTTTATTTTCGCGTATAAATTGTATGTCGAGCATGGTGGTAAATAATTAGTTCATCGTTGGCATTAAAAGACGGTCTGCACTCCTAATCTTAAGAGTATATCAAAAATGATACAATCTCCACATGAGTATAGAAGTTATTGAGTTTGCACAATATCCTGCCCTGCTGAAAGAAATCCCCGATCCTCCCGAGAGGCTCTATCACAGCGGTGCATCCATTCCGCACAACAACACGCTTATTGCTGT
>JBBDJZ010000013.1:2739-4892 GCA_040879625.1 Minisyncoccota bacterium
CGGGTCGTTTTTTTCAGAACTCGAACCAGATGCAAAAATCTTTCCCTCTAACTTCCCCGCTCGTAATCGAATCATGGCGGGCATGTCGCACGCAGTTGTTATTATCGAAGCTGCGCCGAAATCGGGAACTCTTATTACTGCGCGCCTTGCCATGGAGTACAATCGTGAGGTGTTCGCTGTGCCGGGCTCTATTTTTTCGAGTGTGTCGATTGGGACAAACACACTTATCCGCGACGGGGCATCGCCAGTACTTTCTGCAGATGATATTATCGAAGAACTTCATTTGAAAAAAAACGAGGAAGAGGATACGAAAGAAGGTGATTCTTCAGAACAATCTGTTCTTTCTTTTGAAGATTCGATATCACGAGATGCTTTCTTAGAACAATTTGAAGATGCGAGTACTGCACAAAGGACGCTTTCTCAGCTTGAGCTTGAGGGCAAGATAACCGTGCGAGGAAATAATATCTATAAAAAATAAGGAATAATACAGATCGCGCTTGCGCGATATTTGAATGTGTAGTATCAGTAGCACGTGTACTAATTAATTTTCTCATGAAACTTCTCATCGTAGAAAGCCCCGCAAAAGCAAAAACAATATCGAAGTATCTCAATAACGAGTACACGGTAAAAGCTTCTGTTGGTCATATTAGAGATTTACCAAAATCAAACAAAAAAGCTCTCGACATACCGGGTGGCTTTATTCCCCATTACGAAATTTCTAAAGGAAAGGAAAAGGTTGTCGCTGAAATTAAAAAACTTGCACAGAAAGCTGATGAGGTCATTCTTGCAACCGACCCCGATCGCGAAGGAGAAGCTATTGCCTGGCACATCGCAGAAGCCGTGGGGCTCAAAAACCCTCAGCGTGTGGTCTTCCACGAAATAACCAAAGACGCGGTCCAGAACGCGATGAAGCACCCCCGCTCAATTGACGTAAACCTCAAAGAAAGTCAGGAAGCTCGTCGCGTTCTCGACAGACTCGTCGGGTATGACCTCTCTGGACTCATATGGAAAAAAGTGCGATACGGCCTTTCTGCGGGTCGAGTGCAGTCGCCAGCACTTAGGATAATCGTGGAGCGAGAACGTGAAATACGTGCCTTTATTCCCGAGACTTATTTTGTCCTGTCTGCGCTCGTTGAAAAATCAACCGGCGAAGGTGCGCCGTTTACGCTCACCGCAACAAAGAATCCGAAAACAAAAGAGGATGCTGAACACATCCTGACCTATGTGAAGGAGCACGGCTGGTTTGTAGCCGACATAACTGAGCGGGAAGCAGTTCGTAAACCAAAGGCGCCCTTTCGAACCTCTACTCTTCAGCAGGCAGCGTCCTCTCGCTTGGGATTTGCGCCCTCACGCACCATGGGACTCGCTCAACGATTGTATGAATCAGGATACATTACGTATATGCGTACTGACTCGACAACTCTTTCAAAGACGGCTATTGCTGATGCTCAAAAAACAATTGAAAAAGAATATGGAAAAGAATTCATCGGAAAAGGTGCGTTTGAAGCAAAAGCAAAAGGTGCGCAAGAAGCCCACGAAGGAATTCGCCCCACAAACGTCGCCGCTCGGAACCTAGGCGCTGATGATGCGCAGGTAAAACTCTATGAGCTCATACGAGCCCGCACCATTGCAAGCCAAATGGCGGATGCAAAGGTCCTTTCAATGAAACTGATTGCCCGCGCAGGAGACGAGGGTGGGATACCAACTTTTGCCGTAAATGGATCGCGAACGCTTTTCCCCGGCTGGTTTCTTGCAGACCCAGCAAGCAGAGGTGAGGATGTGGAATTGCCGAACGTCGCAAAAGGTGACGCGCTCTCGCTACTCGAGATTACCTCTGAGGAAAAACAAACGGAACCTCCCTACCGTTACTCAGAGGCAGGTCTTGTGAAAGAACTTGAAAAGCGTGGCATCGGACGACCCTCGACCTATGCGTCAATTATTAAAACAATTCAAGACCGTGAGTACGTAGGAAAAGAAGGCAAGGCACTCAAACCAACTGACACGGGAGAAATTGTCAGTGAGTTTCTAGAAAAATATTTTGAAAAATACATAAGTGACTCCTTTACCTCAGAGATGGAAGACAAACTTGACTCCGTAGCTGAAGGAACGGCAACGTACAAAAAAACACTGACTGATTTTTATGGCCCTTTTGC
>JBBDJZ010000013.1:4992-7292 GCA_040879625.1 Minisyncoccota bacterium
GGAAAGTATGGTCGCTTTATTTCCTGCTCCACCTATCCAAAGTGTAAGTATATAAAAAAGGATTTGGAGCTCGAAAAAGAGAACTCCACTGGAATTAAGTGTCCCGTATGTAATGACGGATATATGGCAGAAAAAAGAGGCCGATATGGTGTCTTTTACGCATGTACCAACTATCCCCAGTGCAAGCACGCAATTAAGACGCGCCCAACCGGAAACGTCTGCACGTACCCACGAGAAGACAAAGGAGGTGAGCCGTGTGGCGCCCTGATGATGGAAGGAACAAAGACAATTCCTGAGCGTTGCTCTGACAAAACGTGTTCAAACCACTTCCCTCACAAACTCGAAGAGGATGCGGGTCAGTATAAAAAACCTCTCTAGCGAAAGAGTGGTTCGGAGATAAAGAGCGGGTCACCAATGTATCGCTTATACGTTTCAAGCGACTCTGGCGACGACTCAACATGAATATCAGCGTGCGCATCACAGGTCTGCTCTCCATAATCAAGACAAAAACGTGACTGCCACCACCCAATAGCCCGCAGGCGTGGATATTTATTATTTACAATATCGTCAAGAAATGTGGCAATCCATTCTGGTTTGCGAGGATCCTCCGTTACGCCAAACTCCATAAGTGCAATGGGTTTCTCCTTGCCAATTATTTCTGAATCTTCAAGAAGCTCATATGAGCGATCAAAGGTATAGGACATATCCCACCAAAATGGATTGCGCGCGTCCTGCGAGCCGTAACAAGAGATTGCAATCCAATCTATGTAATCATCTCCTGGATAATAGGCATCAACACTTGAAACAGGATTATCTACTTCGCTCGGCCACACACAATTTACGTGATAAAACCACGTGACATTTTGAACTCCTTCTTCTCGAAAAATATCGATAATGTGCCGATAGGCATCGCGAAATCGTTCGTGTCCATCATACTCATCTGGATCACCGTACTCCCGCTTTTCCATATTTCCGTTGTGGCGCATATTCCACGGAAACCATTCACCGTTCACCTCAACACCAAACGTTACGAGAAGTGGTGACGGGGTTGCTTTAGCCTCTCTTGCCCATGCACGTAACTTCTCGTCATGCTTACCGTCTATAAATGTCTGGAGTTTATAGCCCTCATAATCGTTTGAGATGCAGCGATCATAAGGCAACATGCGAATTGATGGCGTATACCCTGCTCTGAGTGCTGTTTCTACATCTCCTTTTGGAAAATGAATTCCAGGGTCAAAGGGGTGAAACATACTCTGTCGGCAGTCAGTCCTTCCCTCTCGTGGAAACCATGTATTTGAAACAGAAACCCACGCAAGATCCTTTCCAACAGAAGAAACTGTTCCCTCTATAATTACTGGGTTCGTGCGTGAACTCCACCCCGTAAATATGTCTGGTGACATTGCGTGATAGAGTTTTCCCTCAATAGGAAGAAGCTTGAGGTCTGGATTGTTTTCAAAGCCCGTTACGGAAGAGAGAGGTTCCTCTGTAGGAAGGGAAAACGCAAAAAAGAGCGAAAGCGCTCCAAGGAAAAAGAGGATGATAGCAAATAGTTTCTTCATAGATGTAATCGTAGTATAGCAACTAAATAAAAAATGAGAGCAGAAAGTGTGCATATAAAAGAATAACGCCGCATGAGAGTTCCATGCGGCGCTGTAGAGCACTAAGGTACTAAAAGGACTAGCGGTGGAAGACGTTCCACCTCACGGTGCAAGTGGCGCCACTACCGTTGCCGACAGTGACAGAAACTTGCGAGTCGAGCGAAGGGCTTTGTGCATACCATCGAGTCTCCTTCAGACCCGGCTGGCTTGCTTCGCGCCCTGTGTTCCAACCCGAAGGGAAGCTGTAGTCGAGAATTTCGACATCGGCATACCTTCCGAAGTTGAGCGACATGTCACCACGATAGCTACGGTGTGTGGCAAGCGTCACTTCTTGCTGGCTGGAATCGGTTGTGGAATACCACAATCCGCAATCAGCATTGTACAGAGCATCACCGGCCGTGATCTGGCCGCTGAAGCTTACCGAAGACGCACGTCCAGACTCGATTGTTGCCCTGAGGTCGCCGATTGCGACCCACAGAGCAGCGATCTGGTCGTCTTGAGTTGCCTGGCTCTGTTCAAACTCAGGTCGAGTAACGAAGTTTCCGCGCAGTGCTGCGAGTTCACGTTCGAACTCAGTGCGAATTGCGTCGGTGTCAGCGTCGCGACCAGCGGGACCTTCCAGGCCACGAGGACCAACGAGACCACGGGGGCCTTGGACACCTTGAGGACCACGGCAATCGTCGCGCGCTGCACAGTATGCAA
>JBBDJZ010000014.1:0-6744 GCA_040879625.1 Minisyncoccota bacterium
AAGACCGGGTAAGACACTTCGGAAAACCTCACTTTTCACAAGGGCACTTCTTGTTTTCTAACTCACAAAAGTTTGTAAGAAAACACCCCGGCTGTCCGGGGTATTTTCTGTTTCCTATTCTTCGCAAAGCGAGACCGAGAGTCCAAACGTCTCTGCCGTTCGTTCACATACATCCCTTAGATTTTCTTTCTTCAGAATCGTATGTCCCTCTTCTTCATATCCAACAAGTTCTATATTTTTATTCAAACTCGATGCATGGTCATAGAACTCTTTCGATTGCCACGTAGGAACCGTCGAATCATCTTCTCCATAGATAAGGAGCATGTTCTGGTCATCGAGTTCACGTAGTCTGTCTCGAATAGAGGCGGCGGCATACTGATTAAGATTGAGTGTATTTGGTACTCCTGAAAAATGGCGCGCAAAGATTGATGAAGGAATACGTGTAACGAGCGATGTCCAGTCGGTTACCCCCGCAATAGAGACTACTGATTCAATTTCTTCAGGCGCCTCAACAAGTGTACGAAGCGCAAGGTACCCTCCGTAACTTGGTCCAAAAAGGTAAACGTCCGAGATATCATATTCCTCTTTCATTTCTTCTATTGCTCTAAGTACGTCCTGTACGTCCCGTACTCCAATCTGATTCTGAAGAGCGTCAAGCCGATTATTTCCATGACCCCACGAACCTGCGTAATCAAGTTTCAATATATATGCCTCTTCTGCAAAGCGTTCAAGAATCTCATCATAAACTGCGTACCCATAGAAAGGATGGAATCCGAGCGACGTCTGCCTCATTGGTCCACCGTGAAGCCAAACAATCAGTGGTGTGTTGCGCCGAGCGTTCTCCGGTGAGAGAAGCACCCCAGGGACTCCGGCAATCCGAACCACTTCTCTTTCTGTGTCACGACGAATGTCTCGATCCTCAACGTCACTTGCTCGCAAAACCACCCTTGTATCTTTCGCTGGTTCAAATACAACCACATCTTTATGCGTTCCATTTACTTTTTCATACAGAAGCGCTGTGTGTGTTTTTTTAAGATTAGTGTATTCATCGTCATAGGCAACATCGGAGTCAGCGACGGCGCGTTCGTTTGTCACCGAGTTGTATGAGTAGAGATTCCATTCATACGGGTCACGCTCAGTGTTTGCAATGTAGTACAGCATATCGCCGATAAACTCATACTCAACGACCGTGTAGTTACCCGCGTCCACATCTTGCGCACGAAGAGGAGAAGAGAGTGAGGCTACGAGGAGTTTATTAAACCCGTCTACCTCTCCGAGGTACGCGACTGAAGTCTCGCTATCGTTAAAAACCGCATAACTCGGTGTGCCCGTAGGAAACAATGTTCTCTCTCCTGTCGTAACGTTGAAAACTGTCTGTGCTTCACTCGTATAGTCATACCAAGCAGCAAGATTGCCGTGTTCAGAGTAGCTTAGAAACGGAAATGATGTCTGGTTCGTCTCCACGCTTTTCAGCTCCCCTGTTTCAATGTCAAAACGAGTAATCACTCCACCTGTTCCGAGGAAAACGACGGCATCGTTAGCGTAGGTAACGGACGTACGTAGTGCAGATGCGGTGTAAGGAACAAGTCGTACATAGGAGGCGTCCTCATTATCAATACGGTGGAGCGATCGATACGTTATGTCATTTAATGTTGCAAAGTTAACAACAGCGTATGTTCCGTCAGGACTCTGCGTATAGTTTGTTTGGTTTACAATGGTCGGGAAAAGAGTTGGTCGGGTATTTCCCACCGTCTCACCATAGAGCTTCTCTCCACACTCACCAGAGAAAGAACAGAGGGCAAACGTGTAGTCATCCGTTGTTCGATATTTCAAAAGAACGGTATCACCAGCAATATCCTGAACGCTTGCGTAATCTATATCAAAGGCGTGAGTAACCGCAGGAACGAACATAAGTCCGGCAAGGGCACATAAAACTGTATAGTATTTCATTGTTGTATATATATTATTAGTCAACTCTTTTCTCTGACTCTCCTTTTCTATAAACGCATACCCCCCAAGACGAACTGGTGGGAACTTTCTTACGTTTTTCTAATTCTTCTATGGTCACCCTAGTATAACAAAAACACCTCCTCTGACCTAACTCAGAGGGGGTGTTTTTAGCACACTGAAGCTCGAAGTCTTAAAGCTTGTCTATGATTGACTTCACTTTGTCCTTTGAACCAAGCCCAATTGAAATCGCAAGCGCGAGAACAATACCAGCAACGAGAATTTGAATAAGGTTTTCTGCAATGCCAAGCTGAGAAAGCGCAGCAAAGAGAGAGAAGATGACCACCGCCCATCGTGCGACAGAACCGAGCACCTCCCCATTACCTGAGATAACTCGCGAAGCACCCGCTGATGCGCGTACGATTTTCTGAAGTACGTCTCCTACGACAATACCGATGATGAGAATAAGAACTGCGGCGACAACGTTTGGAATATAGAGCATGACACTGTTGAGGAATACGGTGACTTGTTCAAGACCGAAAATCTCAGCAACAGCAATGAAAGTGACGACAATAAAAAACCACTTCACGATCCATCCCACCATTCCAGAAGGACTAAACTCAATGCCTGCATCCTTTAGATGAGCGGTTGTTTCTGAATCCCCCGCAAGCCTGTCTAGCTGTGCATACTGTACTGCTTTTCGTGAAAGAGAACCAAGAAGACTTGCGATGAAAAGACCGATGATAAGAATCAGAATTCCGGCAAGCAAATTTGGTAGAAAGAGTACAATTTCAGTGAATAGATTATTCATTGCGTTACCAAAGATGGTAACTGATTGTTCTAGTGTGTTTCCCATAATTTAAATGTTATGTATTCTATGGCTAATTAAACAGATTCGACTACCTCTTAAGTATAGCAAAATATACGATTCTTTAAAACAGCCTGACATTCTTGTCAAATTACTGAACTAAAAATGAACAAGCATCCTCGTTACGCACCTCAACTGAGGAAAGAACGCGTTCGCAGATTTCTAGCCGCTCACTTCCATCAAGCAACGTCGGTACGTGACCTATGATTCGATACGGGTGAACAATGTATTCTCGTACTGACGCTGCGCTACCATCTTCACCTATTATCCGTTCTTCTACCGCATATCCTGTTTGCGTTTCGACCGTTTCCTGATCAAAGATAAAGTTACCGAGCGAATAGAAGATTACTGTTTCATTAATAATTTCTGCTGGTTCTATCACATGAGGATGGTGGCCAATGATAAGACTCACCCCCTCATCGGCAAGCGTTGTTGCAAGGTGTCGCTGCGCACTGTTCGGAGAGGGTTCATATTCAGACCCCCAGTGAACATGAACGACGGCTCGAGAATCGGTATGCATATCACCTCTTACTCTCTCTTTCATCTCCTCTGCGGACTGAAGTCCGAGAGTGGTATCAAAACCAAAGAAGGTTATGCCGAGGTTTTCCGCATACCACTCGACCCCAAGAGGAAGCGAATGTGCATCGTCTCCAAAAGCGACAACCCCGGCTGTCGCTAGCACCCCTCGACTGTCTTTAATACCTGCTTCATAACAATCATTAGAATGATTATTTGCTAGTGTGACTGCTGTAATTCCTGCATTAACAAGAAGCGTTACTCTTTCTGGCTCAAATCGAAAAGAGTACGGTTTAATCTGACAATCAGGAGAGTGAGTAAAAGGTCCCTCAAGATTTGCGACGACAGCATCAAACGAACCCTCCCGTATAAAGCCCTCTATGTTTTTAAAGGGGTTTACCCCCCGCTCAAGCGTACGCCCTACCCCACGATCAAGCATAAGATCTCCGAAATGAAGGATTCTTGTTTCAAAAGGGGCTTTGTTTTCAACAGCACCCACCTCTTTTGGAAGAATCTCTTCTTGGTTTACCACGAGCTCTTTACAGCATCTCTCAATTTCTATAAGCATGTACAGAAAAAAGGCGACAGAAGCAACGACAACTATCACAAGAAACGCCTTAAGTCTCATATTCTTCTAGTATAAATCATCCACAGCTTTAATGCTTAAAATGGAAAAACTTTTGCTATACTTAAACCAATGGTTAACATACCTCAACCCAGCCGAGCCTCTTCGCAGTCAAACGCTCCAATTGACGAACGAGAAGAGCAACGAATACGTGCAAGCCGTGGACTACGAACACTTGCTCACGATATTGCTGAACACAAAAGAAGGAGTCAGAAGCAAGAACCTCAAAGACAGGTGGTTGAAAAACAAAACCAGCCGGCACCAAAAAACATACCCACACCCGAACCCCGAACAGTTCCTTCTCCTTCTAGCAACCAAACAAAGCCAGCTCTACAGAAGCAGAGCACACACTACCGCGAAGAACTTGAAAAGCTTGCGCAAAAATATATTCCTGAAAAACAACAAGTCCCCTCTGTTCCACCCGTTCCTTCCCCGTCTCACTCGTCTAAACCAACAAGCGAGGCATTGAAGTCGTTTGAAATAAATAAGGCGTTCAATGATCAACTCCACAAAAAACCAGCACCAGTTATAAGGACACCTGAGACTAAAAAAGAAACCGGTGAAGCAGAAAAGCCGAAACCAGTACCCGTACAACCCCGAGAACCAAAGGAAATCCCAACATCCCCACCCGCTCAGAAAGAAGTGCCGAAAACTGTGGCTGAAGAGGAACCAAAGAAACAGCCCGAAGAAAAGAAACTAACTGAACTTACGGAAGAAGACATTAGCCGTGAAATGGAACGTGTTCTGAATTCTCAGAAAGAAAAACAGGAAGAACGCGCACGGGTATCGAACGCGGAAGAAAAGAAGGAAGTCGCAGAACCTGTGGAGCTAAAGAAAAGAGAGCTGCCTCAGACCTCCCTAAAACAACTCGAGGAGACCCTTGCGAGTGTCACACAAAGAATTGAGTCGAGCGTTTCGCGTATTGAAACCTATCGCAGTGAAGAACAGTTGGCCCACGCCTCACTTAAGAACCTCTTTGAACGACGTGACATTATTAATAAAAATCTAGACCCGTTAAAAGAAAGAGAGCGTGGTGTTTTGGAAGCTATTAGAGGCCTTGAAGAAAAAGAAGCTTCTGCAACAAACAAGATTGAAAAGCGTGACGCAGAAAACAGGCGTTGGGAAAAAGAAAACGAACGGAGAGACCTCGAGGATGAACGATGGAGGCTAGAGGAGATATTCGATAAACTTAGACTTGTTATTGAAAAAACAGAATACGAGCTTGTTTCTATTCAGAAAAAACAGAGCGATGAAGAGGCTCATAAAAAAGAAATTGAGGGTGAAAGAACGCGCACAGAAACACACAAGTCACTTCTTACTAAGCGCGAAGAACGGGATGTTATAGATAGAAAAAGTAAAGATACAGAAAACGAAATCACTAATTTAAAGAACGAGCTCAAAGTAATCCGTTCAAGCGAGGAGGGTCTCGAAGGAGATAAAAAAGAACTTGAGGGAAAAATTGGGGCACTGAATGATGTAGGAATGAAGCACTCACTCGAAAAAGAGCGACGAGGCATAGAAGATGCACTTCATGATATTGAAGAAAAACGCTGGGCACGAGAAGATGAGCTTAAAAAACACTACACAGAAAAAGATGAGAGTGACCGAGAGCTAAAGATGCTTGACTCAGAGCTCGAATCGTTAGAAATACAGTTTGAAGAACTTGAAAACGAAAAAGACTCCTCTCAGAAAAGAAACTAAAACCTCGAAATACATTCTTCTTTTCTTCATGTCACAAAAACACCTCGTACGTCTGCACGCACGAGGTGTTTTATTAAATATTGTTGAGAGAAATTCTCAGCGTATTTATTGAGTTTCCAAATCGTCGTCCCCTTCGGTCTCAATGAGCACATTGTGGCTTGCGCGAAGTTCAAGAGCGAGTTCTTTCATGGTTTCCTCATCAGACACTCTTGAAAGAAACCGGTACCACGGATATCGTACGCGTACTTCTCCTTCGGTATTTGCTCGCGCTACTGCATTTGCAGTCATAGGAATAAATCCGAATAAATGTATACGTGTTCTGTAGTGAACCTCTGTTTCCTCATCGTTTGTGAGAATTTCAGTGATTGACTCATTTTCAAGCGCGGCACTTGCTACTCTGAGACCAAAGTCGTTTGCGGTATTTGTTTCTGACAAAACACTGAGTCGTTCTCGAACTTGTGCTTTTGCTTCCGCACTCATGCCTCGTACGTCACTCCCCGAAACACGAACCCACAGTTCGTTTTCCGCCTGTTCAGGAGTAATGTCAGCATCGTCATCGTTGCAGTCAGCATCCTCACCACAAAGTTCACCTCTCACTCGTAGACCCTGATACAAAAGGGGCGTTGTTTGATCACCCCCTCCCGCACGAACCTCCATCAGTTTTGGTGATGCTTTATCGATTGGTTTTGTAGGAAGTGCTGTTGGCACACCGTCGCTATCATCATCAGAATCGAGGGCGTCGAGCAAATCATCTCCTTCTTCCACCAAATCACCCAATCCATCACCATCTGAATCTGCATCGTTTTCCCGAGTCTCCTCAGACTGTCCCACTTCTGCCTGTGCCTCCGCCTCCGCACTGGTTTGAGCAGAAACAAGAACGGAGTTGCTGCTGACAGAAACAAGAGCAGTAACAACGAGTAAAATAAATACCTTCATAAAAAAATAAAATATTAATGATTAAACGTATAGTGACATAGTACTTAATTTGCACAAACGGAGCAAATAAAAAACCTCACAAAAATCGTGAGGTTTTACTTTATCATTTTCGTGGCAAGACAAACGCCCACTGGTCATCAAGCTCGCCGTC
>JBBDJZ010000015.1:0-1242 GCA_040879625.1 Minisyncoccota bacterium
TTGTTGTTGGACTTTCTGCAGGAGCGATACTTGCCGTTGTGTTTCATGATCTTATTCCAAACCTCGTACGGTCCTCACGAAAGAGTAGCAAACTAAAAAAACATATTCTTTTCTTTATTGCCGGTGGGTGTGCAATGTTCCTACTTTCTTTCTTTATTGGACATTAAAAAAGAGAGCATCGAGTACTAAAACCACCGGCGTCATCTGGAGTAAGCTCAAGCGGATTTTTACTTTGTTCGCCTAAGAGGTAGTGCATAATAGCCTTTTCATCTTCTACGTGGCCGATACCCAGCGCATGGCCAAACTCGTGAGCAAGCACTAACCGTAAATCGTCTTCGCTTTGAAATTGGTAGATATTAATTTGACCACGCGTGTAGTCTCCCTGATCAAAGGACTGACCCCCTGCAAATTCTTCATTAAACGAATTGACGCTTTTGTTATACTCCGCCACAAGTGCGTTTCTGTATTCAAGAGCTTCCTGTAGCTCTTTGTAGATACTTTCAACAGCTCTTTGTTGTACCTGAAGACTCTCAAACATCTCTTCGAGTTCCAGTCGCTCTCTCTCAAGTCTTGTATATTCATCCCTGTCTTGCTTTGAAGACGCGTTCCATTTTGAAACGGCACGTGAGTACGCACTCGACGCTACTTCATATTTATTAAAAGCAATCTCGAGGTCACGCGCCGCAGCCTCGTACCGATAGAGGGCGTTTCTGTAGACCGTGTCCGCTTCACTGTATCCAGCTTGTTCAATATTCAGCTCCTCCTCTGTCGCCAGAACAAGCTCTGTCTTTTCTTGTCGTTCATCAAAGATGAGATTGACACGAAAGTGTGCGTCCTCACGATAGATAAAAAGTTCTTTTCCTGCGTTTTCCTCCCAGACCTGTTCAGCGTCACCAAGAACAGCAAGAAACTCTTCGCGAGTAATCTCAAACCGTGAATCAAACTCACCGATGGAGTAGTAAATCGGAGCAACACACGAAAACGTTTCCGGGGCCCGGGTGTAGATAAGAAAAAGAGCAAAAGCTCCGAAGATACCTAGCAAAAGAATATTACGCATATAAAAAGTATACCAAGAGAAAAAGCTCGAGGACACACCTAGAACTCATGAAGTAAGCGAGCATCGTCAAGGGTAAAATCTCCTATCTGTGTGCGCACGAGCTTTGAAACAGTAGCAGGAATCCCAAGTCGTCGACCGATTTCTTCAGCAATGGAGCGAACATAGACACCGCTTCCAACGTGCAT
>JBBDJZ010000016.1:0-6537 GCA_040879625.1 Minisyncoccota bacterium
GGTTGATTTCTTTGTGAAGGTACGAGTGTGTGGCGGATGACCGCTGTATCTGGCCCCACCTTATACTATCGTGGTTCTTAGGACAAGACCCAAGCAAAAAGGTCTACACCTCACACGCTGTATAAGCAAACGTGCCAAACCCTTAGTTCTTACCTCGGTTTTGTAGCATCGCCTGCTGTAGTTCACTTTGATACTTGCGCATCACCTCCATAGACGCAGCTGTTTGATTTTTACCTTGCTTCGTTTTTTCTTGAATTTCTTTTGCTATTTTTTCAAAAAGCTCTGGGTTTTCTTGCACTGCCTTAATAACCATGTCCCGTTGTTCTGGGGGTACATTTTTCATTTGGCGCTCAAGGAGCTTGCGTGTCATAAAATCTTTTATTCCCATATATGTTTGGTTGCGTATGTGTAAAGACTAAATAAGCGTATCAATTTTTGCTGCAAGAATAAAATCAAAGAGACTTACTGCTCCAAGCTCGTGCGACCCAAGGGTGAGCGTTACAAGAGAATACTGAATGTGTATGTCTGGATGATGTCCTTCAGATTCTGCAACAGCCGCTACTGCGTTAACAAACTCCAGTGCCTCAGCAAACGTATCGAGCTCTATCTTTTTATAGATGCTCTCTCCCTTCACCTCCCACCCACTCACCTCGTTAAGATAGCGATTAATTTCATCAGACTCGAGAATTCGATTCTCAAGGGTGTCACAGTAAAGATCACGTAATGTATTCATAGCTCTTAATCTATCAATAATCACACTATAGCACACGCACGAGAGACTTTTAGCTATGGACAAAAAAAGTTTTCAAGCGTTCAAGGCGGTTGTCGTCTCGAAACGTATAAATCTTGTTTTTATAGAGTATTTGAAACGAACTCCCAAGACTCGGATTAATATGCTCCACAACGGGTGTATTCAACGGCAATCCAAGATGGATTTTAATGTTTTCTCGATGTTCGTTTTTTAGCGAAATTGCGGTTTCAATAAAAAGTGTTTCAGTGTGTGCCCTTCTCTGTCGATATTCATCAAGGATTTCAAAGACTTCTCGAATCGTGTCATCTTCTCCAGAACGACGCGGTTGAGCCATAAAAAGAAAAGATGGCGAGAATCTTTGGGTGAGTTGTCGGATGCGTTTCATGAGAGAAAATTCCTTTAGAGACTCATTTCTACACGAAAATGAGGAATATGCAAGTAGCTAACGCAGGAGCCATTTTTTTATGAACGGGGCCATGTGTGCTATTCGAGCGTTGCGTCTTCGAGGAGAAGTACGAGAGTGCCATCATTATGGACTTCGATAATGCCTGCGTCGATTGAGACTTTTTCTTCTTCTCCTGTTGTCGTTTCAATTACCACAATGCCCTTACGCGCAAGAGCAATCAAGGGTTCATGATGAGCAAGTATCGTAATCTCACCCTCATGAGATGGCAACGTAACCCTCGTCACTTCTTTAGTGAGAAGTATACCCTTTGGTGTTGTGAGTGTAAGTATAAAAGATGGTGAAGTTTGCATCAGATCGAGCGCTAGGGAGTAATACGGACTTCTTCAATACCTCCTTTCATGTAGAAGTTTTGCTCTGGAACATCGTCGTGTTTTCCGTCAAGGATTTCACGGAAACCTCTAATTGTTTCTTTCACCGGCACATACTTCCCCGTAATACCAGTAAATTGTTCACCAACAAAAAATGGCTGTGAGAGAAATCGTTGTATTTTTCGCGCTCGAGCAACATCGAGCTTATCCTCGTCCGAAAGTTCGTCCATACCAAGAATCGCAATGATATCTTGCAGGTCTTTATATCGCTGGAGAACTCGCTGAACATCACGAGCAACAAGATAGTGCTCTTCACCTACTGTTTCTGGTTCAAGGATAGTTGACGAAGATGAAAGAGGGTCAACAGCAGGAAAAAGTGCCTGAGCCGCAAGCTCTCGAGAAAGCGCTACGGTTGAGTCGAGGTGGGTAAAGGTTGTTGCGGGGGCTGGGTCGGTATAGTCGTCCGCGGGAACATACACCGCTTGAATAGAGGTAATAGAGCCACTTTTTGTAGTGGTGATACGCTCTTGGAGCGCACCCATCTCGCTTGCAAGTGTTGGCTGGTATCCTACTGCTGAGGGCATACGTCCAAGGAGCGCAGAAAGTTCTGAGCCGGCCTGAGTAAATCGGAAAATATTATCAATGAAAAGAAGCGTATCTCGGCCTTCTTCGTCACGAAAGTACTCAGCCATTGCAAGAGCTGAAAGAGCAACGCGTGCACGGGCTCCTGGTGGTTCATTCATTTGCCCAAAGACAAGTGCCGTTTTTTCAAGCACACCTGATTCTTTCATTTCTCGATACAAATCATTACCCTCTCGCGTTCGTTCACCTACACCAGCAAAAATAGAATATCCTGAGTGCTCAGTTGCAATATTACGAATAAGTTCTTGGATAATAACAGTCTTGCCTACACCCGCCCCACCAAAGAGCCCCACCTTTCCACCCCTGAGAAATGGACAAATAAGATCGATGACCTTAATTCCGGTTTCGAGAACCTCACTTTTCGTTGATTGTTCAGTAAGCGGAGGTGCTCCGCGGTGAATTGGATAGTATTTCTCTGGTTTGATATCAGGCATCTCGTCGATTACCTGACCAGTAACATTAAACATCCTTCCAAGCACAACTTCGCCAACAGGAACAGAAATGGGCATTCCGGTACTGGTAACCCGAGTACCACGAGAAAGACCGTCGGTTGAACTCATAGCAATCGCCCTCACCTCTCCCAGTCCGAGGTGCTGGGCAACCTCAAGAACAAGCGTTGAATCACCGAGCGTTACTTCAAGCGCTTCGTTAATGGGCGGTAGTGTTTCATCAAATCTGATGTCAACGACCGGGCCAATAATTTGAGTTATAATTCCTTTCATAATAAATGTGGTATCGGTTACTATACAGCGTCAGCACCTGCTGCTATTTCAATAATTTCTCTCGTAATACTTGCCTGACGTGCCCGGTTATATTTGAGCGTGAGCGCTCCACCAAATGTTGTCGCGTTATCCGTTGCACTTTTCATCGCCACCATACGTGAAGACTGTTCACTTGCTTCTGCCTCAAGAAGTGCCTGATACACTTGCGTCGTAACAAGTCCTGGCAAAATGCTTTCAAAAATAATCTTTTTTGAAGGTTCAAAGCGATGCCGTGTTTCAGCTTCTTGACCGTCTGCTGTCTCTCGGTTCGGAGAATCAATCTTTCTCTCACTTTCGTTTGTTGTGGCGACGGTTTCTCTGCTTTCAATAGTAAGAGGCAAGAGCTGTCGTACTACTGTTTTCTGAGAAAAGACAGTTTCAAAATGAGTATAGAGAACTGATACTTTGTGGTAGTCTCCTGTGTTGTAACGTTCAATAACAAAATCAGCAATTTTTTTAGCATCACGCACCTCTGGTTTTTCTCCCACATTAAAATGTTGCAGGTAAAAAGCACCGACACGTTCTATGTGTTGCCCCGCATATTTTCCCACAGAGATTCCATGGACCTCTCTCGCATTTCGACCTCCAGTGTGTGCATGAAGTTTCCTCAACGCTTGAGCGTTATACCCACCACACAAACCTTTTTCTGATGCGATGTGAATGATGAGCTCTACCTCCCCGTCTCTTTTCGTAAGGAGGGGGTGGGTACTTTCTGCTCCCTCTTCCTCTGCATCAAGGTCGTGAAGAAGTGCGAGAACACGTTCTGTGTACGGTCGCGCAGCAACGGCTGCATCAATTGCTCGCTTCATTTTGCTCCGCGCCACCATTTCCATTGCTCGCGTAATCTTTTTGAGGTTTGAAACAGAGCTTATTTGTTCTTTTATTGCTTTTATGTTTTCAGCCATAATACGAAAAGCAACAATTACTTCCAGATTTTTTCAAACTCGTTTAATACGCGCTTGAGTTCGTCCTCAGTTTCTTCGTCCCATCCTTTTTCAAGAGCGCCTACAATGTTTGCATGAGAAGACTCAAGGAAAAGTGTTATCGACTTTTCCCACTCTTTAATGCGTTCCATTGGAATCGTATCAAGATACCCATTGTTTACCGCATAGATAAGTACCACCTGAACACCAACAGGAACAGGAGAATATGCTGATTGTTTTAAGAGTTCCACAATGCGCTCACCGCGTTCAAGCGCTTTTTTTGTACTAGGGTCAAGGTCAGACGCAAACTGAGCAAACGCTTCGAGTTCTCGAAATTGAGCAAGGTCAAGTTTCATTCGACCAGACACTTTCTTCATAGCTGGAATCTGTGCCGAACTACCGACTCGAGAAACTGAGTTTCCAATATTTATCGCAGGTCGTACTCCACGATAAAAAAGACGGGTTTCAAGGAATATCTGTCCATCAGTAATTGAGATAACATTTGTCGGAATATATGCTGATATATCCCCTGCTTGCGTTTCAATAATTGGAAGTGCAGTAAGAGATCCTCCGCCATGCTCTTTGTTGCGCCGAGCTGAACGTTCAAGCAATCGTGAGTGGAGGTAAAAGATATCACCCGGATATGCTTCGCGTCCTGGTGGGCGGCGAAGGAGGAGTGATATCTCGCGATACGCTGCCGCATGCTTCGACAAATCATCATAGACCACGAGAACATCCTTGCCTTGATCCATAAAATACTCACCGAGTGCCGCCCCGGTGTAGGGAGCGAGGTATGAAAATGCAGGTCCGTCTGATGCTCCAGCGAGGACTACGGTGGTGTACTCCATCGCTCCATGTTCCTCAAGCGTATTAATTACGCGAGCCACTTTTGATTTCTTTTGACCAATTGCAACATAGATACAAAGAAGGTCTTTCCCTTTCTGATTGAGAATTGCATCTATGGCAACCGTCGTCTTGCCAGTTTGCCTGTCTCCAATAATGAGCTCTCTCTGACCACGACCAATCGGAATCATGGAATCAATTGACTTAATGCCTGTTTGAACTGGTTCGGTTACCGGTTCACGGTCCATCACACCAGGAGCCTTCTTATCAAGCAGATAGTAGGATTCAGCCTTAAGAGCCCCTTTTCCATCAACAGGTGACCCAAGGGGATCGAGCACGCGCCCAATGCATTCATTGCTGACGGGAACAGAAAGAATTTTACCTGTGCGCTTAACAGTATCTCCTTCTTTTATCTGACTTCCGTTATCTATAAGAATTACCCCAACAGCATCTTCTTCGAGGTTCAAAGCGAGACCCATCACATTTCCCGGGAAAAGAAGCATTTCGGCTGATTCAGCATTGCGCAATCCCGTAACCCTTGCGATACCGTCGTGAACCCCAGCAACCACACCGACTTCTTCTACAGCAATGTCAACGGTGACTTTCTGTATTGTACCTGATAATTCTTTTATAAGTGTCTCTATGCTCATGATGTGTGTTACGTAATAGCTTCTTTAAGCAAGGTGAGTCGGTTCTTAATGCTAGCGTCATACAGGAATCCTTCATACTCAGCACTAAAACCACCAATAAGTTTTTTTTCAATAATGAGTTCTGCTGATGTAGCTCCAAATATTTCCCTAATTAAGGCGACTTCTTTATCAGAGAGTTCTCCCGAGCTTTTAATACGACAAAGGTGTTCCTTTCTTTCAGTTTCACTCATTTTTTCTAAATAAACGACAATCTGAGGCAGATACGACTCATATGATGTTCCAAGAAAAGTATCCTTGACTCGCGTCGCAAGAAGCACGGGGTCTTCTCCCCGTCGTAGTGCCAGAAGAAGAGCGCGTGCAATAGATTTTGAGGTATGCATATATGCTCGTGAAGATATCTTTAGCTTCGGGGTTTTAGTTGGATTGTTCCCCGAAAATCCTTCGTGGTGTATTCGCTTTTAAACTCTTCGATTGAACGCGCGAGAAGTTTCTTTTGCGCTCCTTCATCAAGTACATTCCCGAGGCTTTTTTCAATAGAACTCATAAGAAGTGCCGCAACTTGTGACTGGATAGACTCTTCAAGTCTCTCAATTTCGCTTGCGAAACGATTTCGTTCGAGCTCAATCATTGCCTCTGCGGTCTTTTCAGCTTCAGCGAGGATGTGACTTCGCGCTTCCTCACTTCGCTCTAGTGACTCAGCTCTGATTTTATCAGCTTCCTTGCGCGCCTCTACAAGCAAGTTCTTTTGGATTGAATCTATTTCTGCAAGCTTAAGCTCAAGCCTGGCTTCTCTTGTGTTGTTTTCTTCAATTTGCGCCTTTCGCTCATCTACAACCTTTATGACAGGACGGTATACAAATCGCTCAAGTACAATCAAAAGCAAAATGAAGTTAAACAACTGAGCAAGTAGCATACGCCAGTCAATTCCGAGTTGTGAAATAAGCTCATTCATGTGTGAAAATTCTTGACCTACTAAACAAACTTAATAATAAGCGCAACAACCAAGGCATAGATTGCGATTGCCTCTACGAAAGCAATAGCAAGAATCATGGCTGACTGAATTTTAGGTGCGGCTTCGGGGTTGCGTCCAATTGCGTCCATAGCCCTACTCGCAAGCATGCCGATGGCGATTGCAGGTGCTATTGATCCAACGCCCATTGCTATTGCTGGGGCAAGTGATTCCATAAATATCT
>JBBDJZ010000017.1:0-6452 GCA_040879625.1 Minisyncoccota bacterium
GAACCTACGTAGCCCATAGGGCGACAGATTTACAGTCTGTTGCGATTGACCGCTCCGCCACCGACGCATGCGCCACACGTGTGACTTGGCAAAATATACCACAGGTATGGAGATATTTCAAAAAATAAAAACCCTGTGGCATACCACAGGGTTTTTATTTTTCCCTACACCGTTACTGGATTCTTTTTTGTAACCCCTTTCACTTTCTGCTTCTTCGTTGGTTTTGTGACATCAAAAGTAAGTTCGTCGTCTTTAATCCCAACAAGAACTTTAGACCCGTTGCCCAGCCCATCAATAATCATGCGATTTGCGATAGAGGTAAGAATCTTTGACTGAATAAGACGCTTGAGCGGACGAGCACCATAGCTGCTGTCATAACCTTTTTCTGCAAGGAACTCAATCACACCATCCGTGAGCTCAAGTTTAATCCCACGGTCGAGAAGTCGCTTCTGTACAATGCCAACCTGAATTTCAACAATACTTTTAATTGCCCCCTTCTCGAGAATGTTAAAGAGAATGATTTCATCAAGTCGGTTGAGAAACTCAGGTGAAAAGTGATCCTTAAGAGCCTTCATAACATTTGCCTTTGCTTCTTCGTACTGGCTTTCTTCAGTTACTGAAACGCCTGCAAAGCCTATCTTCTCCATAGCCTGGATATGCTTCGAACCAATGTTTGACGTAAGAATGATGATAGTATTCTTAAAGTTTACCTTTCTCCCTTTTGCATCTGTCAGGTGCCCACTGTCGAGAACCTGAAGAAGAATGTTAAATACCTCAGGGTGTGCTTTTTCAATCTCATCAAAGAGAATCACTGAGTACGGTCTGTGACGTACCTGTTCGGTAAGCTGTCCACCCTCTTCAAATCCTACGTACCCCGCTGGTGCCCCTATCATCTTAGATACTGAGTGTTTTTCCATGTACTCTGACATATCAACACGTATAAGCGCCTTCTCATCGTTAAACATGAATTCGGCAAGCGCTTTTGTGAGCTCAGTCTTTCCTACTCCTGTTGGGCCAAGAAATATAAATGAACCAATTGGTCTGTTTGGATCAGAAATTCCGACCCTGCTTCGTTTAATAGCATCAGAAACCTTTTCAACAGCTTCGTCTTGACCGACAATACGCTTTCGGAGGACCTCTTCAATTCGAGCAAGTTTTTTTGTTTCTTCTTCGAGCATCCTATTAACAGGAACACCGGTCCACCGAGATACAATCCCAGCAATGTCTTCCTCTTTTACCTCTTCATTAAGTATTTTTCGTGACCGCTGAAGTTTCTTGAGTTTCTTGTTGTTCAAATCTAACTCTCGTTCAATCTTTGGAATTTCTACGTATCGAATTTCTGCAGCGCGAGAAAGGTCAGCGTGCGCCTCGGCGTCCTCAGCTTCAATCCTGCTTTCTTCAAGCTCTTTCTTAAATTTTTTAATTTCAAGCAAGGCGCCTTTTTCGTTCTTCCATTTAAGCTCGAGTTCAGAGGTGCTTTCTCGTAAGTCCGCAATTTCTTTCTGAATCTCTTTAACGCGTTTAGAGAGACCTCGCTTCTTTGAACTTTCTTGTTCATTTTTCAGCGCCTCTTTCTCAATCTCGAGTCGCATAATTTTACGGTGTGTTTCTTCAAGAAGCGCTGGCTTATTCTCAAGAGAAATTTTTAGTTGACTGGAAGCTTCATCAATCAGATCAACTGCCTTATCAGGAAGAAATCGATCAGTGATGTATCTGCTCGAAAGATCGACAGCAGTGATGATTGCGTCGTCAGTAATCTTTACACCATGATAGAGCTCATAGCGCTCTTTGAGGCCTCGTAGAATTGCTGTCGCATCCTCGGTAGAGGGTTCATTCACATGGACAGGTTGGAAACGTCGCGTCAGCGCAGGATCCTTTTCAATGTATTTTTGATATTCTTTTAGTGTTGTTGCTCCAATTGCTCTGAGTTCTCCTCGAGAAAGAGCTGGTTTGAGCATATTAGAAGCATCCATCGATCCTTCGGCAGCACCTGCACCAACAATTGTATGAATTTCATCAACAAAGAGAATAATCTGACCATCTGCCTTTTCTATCTCTTTCATAATTTTCTTGAGCCGTTCCTCGAACTCACCTCGGTACTTTGTTCCCGCAATAAGTGAACCCAAGTCAAGAGAAGCTAGCTCTTTGTTCTTTAGAGACTCAGGAACATCGCCTGTTGCCATACGGTTTGCAAGACCTTCTACGATTGCAGTTTTCCCCACTCCAGATTCACCGATGAGTATCGGATTGTTTTTAGTACGACGTGAAAGAATTTGAATCAGGCGATGAATCTCGTTGTCCCGTCCAATAACCGGATCAAGTTTATTTTCTTTCGCAAGCTGTGTAAGAGAGCGGGTGTACTTTTGAATTGCTCGATTTTTGGGAGCGTGGCCAACATCAGAAATGTTTCCCTCTTTAATATCTGACAAAATGCCCAAAACAGCCTCCTTGCTTATTTTGAAGCGTTCAAGAATTTCTCTTGCTCGACCCTGAACGTCAAGTATTGCAACAAAGAGGTGTTCCGTTGAAATAAATTCGTCTTCGAGATCCTGAGCTATTTTTCCAGATGATTCTAAAACCTGAGCAAGTTCTGGAGTAAGATATATCTGATATGAGGGAGAAAGTGTCGAAGACGCCTGAGAATCCTCAAGGGTGTCAAGAATATTGTCGGTTAAAAGAATTGTATCGATTTCTAGTTTTTCTAAAATCGAAAATACGGCTGATTCTTCTTGTAGAATCAACGCGGCGAGAAGATGAAGTGGGTTGACGTGGTTTTGACCCCGTTCAACCGCAAGCTCATGAGCCTTACGAATGGCTTCGCGAGCTTTAGATGTGAAGTTGTTGAATGGTGCCATAGATATAATATGTTAATGTTCAAAAAAATCCTTAAAACACATGCCACAAACGGAGATAGTTCCGAAAGTAATTACTTTTAGATTAGTAGTGTACAACATTTCACAGCTTTGTCAAAGAGATGAAAGTCACTCTGTATGTGCCGTACACACCCCACTAACTCTTTCAGTATATCAAGCATCAGATAATGGTGCACCTATTCCGGTAAGTCGCTTTACGACCTCAATTGTTTGTTCCAACTCTTCTTTTGTTGTTTTGTTTCCAAGAGAAAATCGAATTGAGCATTCCTTGCAGGGTGGATTAATAACACGAAGCACCTGAGACTCGTTTCCTTTTCCGCTCTTGCACGCACTGCCACGCGAAACACTGATACCCGCAGCATCAAGTTGGAGTACGAGCCACTCAGCGTCTATTCCGGGAAAACAAAGGCTTATAATATGTGGCGAGAGGTTATCTTCTTGACCGTTCAGTGTTATTGATGGCACGACACCACGAAGACGTTGTACAAAAAAATCTGACAGCTCTTTAACATGCTTCGCGCGCTCCTGTACGTGGAGCTGGGCGTCTTCGAGCGCTTTCGCAATCACGATAATCGCCATCACATTTTGAGTGCCAGGCCGTATGCCTCGCTCCTGACCTCCTCCAAACATAACAGGGAGAAGAGAGACATGACGCTTGACGTAGAGCACGCCCGAGCTACTCAGCGCCCCTATCTTCCCCCCATCAATAACCATCAGGTCAATGGACAGATGCTCAACATTCAGAGAGTGGTAGAGCGGAGCTTGTGTTGCGTCGAGAAGTATGTAGGGCAGCTTTTCTCCGGTTACTTTTTTCCTAAACAATCGCAACTCTTTCACATACTCAGAAAGCGGAAGCACAGTGCCAATTTCACTATGAACGTAAGAAAAAACAAGGAGCACTGTTTCTTTCTTTATTGCAAAGCGAATGTCGTGAGAAGAAACCACCCCCGTGTGATCTGGTGTAAGATACTCGACTTCGACTCCAGTTTTTTCAAGAGCTTTCAGCGTTTCAATAATTGCAGGGTGCTCTATGGCGCTCGACACAATGTGCGGACTTAAGTTTGTTTCTCGCGCTTTTTCAACCACACCTTGTATTGCAAGATTGAGTCCTTCTGTTGAGCCCGAGGTGAAATAAATTTCTTCGGCGAGAGCACCAAGGCACTGCGCAACTTTTTTTCGGGCCCCTTCTATGCTGGCGCGCATCCTGACGCCTTCCTTGTGTATTGAAGAGGGATTTCCATATTCATCGAGAAGCTCGGATATACACTCCTTTGCCTCGGAAGTCAGGGGTGTGCTTGCTGCATAGTCGAGATATGTGCGGGCGTCGTCTTTCTGTCCTTCTTTTTTTGTCAAAATGTTTTTCATACTGATTGGAATGCTCGCGTGGGCATACTGTATCAAACTATTGGCAAACTGCAATTTTATCTGTATAATGCTGAAACTTAGGTGCGCAAACATTATAACGTGAACGCCGAACTCATCGGTTTTCACCGTCGCCTTAAGACAGCGTAGGCAACCTTTTGTGTGACCACCTCAAAACAAATCTATGAAAAAAGAAGAGGTACAACTAGATACAGTCACGAGTGAGCGACAACTCTTACCCGATCGTCCTCCCGTTATTGCAATCATGGGTCACGTTGACCATGGCAAGTCAAAGCTTCTCGACTATATTCGCAAAACAAACGTTGTCGAAGGTGAGGTGGGTGGAATTACTCAGCATATTTCAGCCTATGAAGTTGAACACAATTCAAAAGAGCGTGGAATAAAAAAAATAACATTTCTCGACACCCCAGGACATGAGGCCTTTCGATCTGTACGAACTCACGGAGCACAGGTTGCCGACATTGCGGTCCTCGTGGTTGCAGCAGACGAGGGCGTTAAAACTCAAACCCTTGAAGCTCTTGAAACAATTCAATCAGCAAAATTACCCTACATTGTTGCGTTAAGTAAGATTGATAAAAGTGGAGCAGATGTTGAAAAAACAAAAATGGCTCTTTCTGAGCACGGCATCTACGCAGAAGGATTTGGTGGCGACATACCCGTTGTTCCTATTTCTTCAATTACTGGTGAGGGTGTGGAGGATCTCTTTGAAATGATATTACTCGTTGCTGAAATCGAAGAGCTGAAAGGAGACCGAAGAAACGACGCAAGTGGAGTGGTGATTGAAGCAAACGTTGATCGGCGAAAAGGAATCCTCGCAACACTTATTATAAAAGAAGGCGTTATTAAACAGGGAGAGTTTGTCGTTGCGGGAAACGCCTTTGCGCCTGTCCGAATAATGGAAGACTTCACCGGGAAAAAAATAACCGAAGCAACGTTTTCAATGCCTATAAACATTGTTGGATTTAACAAACTTCCAGAAGTTGGTGCGCTTTTTGAGGTTGTCTCCAGCAAAAAGGAAGCCGAAAATCTGATACGGATAAATGAGTCGTTGAAACAAAAAGTTGATGAAATTGTTTCCGCCTCAAGCAAAGAAATTGTCTTCCCTGTTATTCTACGTGCTGATGTTTCTGGGTCACTTGAAGCGATTAAGCATGAATTTAAGAAATTTCAAAGTGATTTTGTTGACGTTAAAATTGTTGACAGCGGAGTTGGAAATATAAGCGAAACAGACATAAAGATGATTTCCGGAAAAGAGCATTCGACAGTAATTGGTTTCAATACTCAGGCGGAAGGAGGGGTCAGGGATCTTGCTGAACGTATGAACGTAAGTATTGAAACATTTGACATTATCTATAAATTGTCAGAATGGGTTGAAGAAAAAATAAAATCAATAACTCCAATACAAAACATTGATGAATTGCGAGGCGAAGCTCGAGTATTGAAATGTTTTAGTCGGGCAAAGAATAAGCAAGTGATTGGTGGCAAGGTTCTCTCGGGAACACTTTCTAAAAATGATCCGATTAAAATCATGCGCAAAGAGGAAGAAATATGCCGAGGAAAAATACTTGAACTCCAATCACAAAAAACAAAAACCAACAGTGTCTACGAAGACAACGAGTTTGGTTCTATGATAGAAGCGTGTGAAGAAATTCAGGGTGGAGATATGCTTGTTGCGTTTGAAACAGTAGAGAAATAATACTATGTCAATTCGCCAAGAAAAAGTAGCTGAGCTTCTCAAAAAACTCGCGGCTGAATACCTTGTGAGAGAATCAAACACATCATCACTCATAACCGTGACGCGAACTGATGTGGCAAGCAACCTTAGACGAGCAACAATCTATTTTACGGTACTACCAGAGAGTGAGGAAGATTCGGTGGTAGAGTTTTTATCACGAAAAGAGTATGATTTCAAAGAGTATGTTAAGAAACATACGTCCTTGCAGTTCCTTCCAATAACTTCATTCGTTCTTGATTTAGGAGAAAAGAATCGTATTAAAATAGAAGAGCTTTCAAGAGGAGAATAAAAAAAACCAACTGGCACGGTGGCGAAGTGGTAACGCATCGGTCTGCAAAACCGCTACTCACGGGTTCGATTCCCGTCCGTGCCTCAAATGTAAATCACCTTTAGGTGATTTTTAATTTGAGGCACGGCATAAAGCGGAGCTTTATGAGGGAATCGAAAAGGTCGAATATATC
>JBBDJZ010000018.1:0-6140 GCA_040879625.1 Minisyncoccota bacterium
ACGGTTTTATCCCCGCCTCTTCGGCTGATGTTGTTTTATACGCAAGAACAATCGTTTTCATTTGCCAAAAAAGAATACCGTGAAGTTCTTCGAGTTTGCACCCTCTCTGAACCGCCTCTCGAAAAAGTGTCCAGAGTGTTTTTTTGTTGCGGGCACAGAGCGCTTCTGCAAGAGAAAATGCGGAAAAGTCTTTCTTCTCTTTCGGAACCGCGTCCTTATCCTCGCTTGTTCTTTCTGCGTTTTGTTTTAGTAGCTCAAAACTTTTTTTCAAAAGTTTCTCTTCGAGAACCAAGAAAATGTTTTCAGAGTTTTTAATTTTGAGAACTGCTTCTTTTGGGTCGGCAAACAAACCGGAACCAAATAGGTTATCAAGCTCAACAATATAGCGAGACTGGAACAATCCCTGCCCAGAGACAAGCTCATCAAGGTCAAACGCTCCCGCGCTAGTCTCATCGTAAGACAAAGAAACAGCATCCGGCCGTTTTGCAATCAAGGTAGATTTAATATGCATTGATTCTTTTTTGATAAACTGACGGTTTCCGTACAGAAAGTAAAGCATGGTTTAAATATTTTCCATTTCAAGCCAGTTTTTCCCATAGGAAGCCTCGACTCTTAGAGGGATGCCTTCTGTTTGTTCAAGAGGAACAATGGTCTCCATAATTCTTTTAATTTCCTGTGCGCATTCTTGTACAACATCTTTGTGCACCTCAAAAACCAGCTCATCGTGAATCTGAAGAACAAGCGAACACTTGTTGTCCATTTTTTCTTTCTTCAGATGGGTCTCGACGGCAACCATCGCCTGCTTAATAATGTCTGCCTGCGTTCCTTGGATGGGCGCATTAATGGCCATTCGCTCCGCCGATGCTCGTATATACGGGATGGGTGAATTAATATCATCAAAGCGACGCTTTCTCCCAAAAAACGTTTCCGCGTATCCCTTTTGTCGTGCTGAGACTTTTGAAATTTCAAGATAATCACTTAAACCTTTAAACGTATGAAAATACTCATTAAGAAACTCTTGTGCTTCAGCACGACTGGTCCCAAGGTTCTTTTTAAGTGCATTTACCCCCATTCCATACAATATGCCAAAGTTAATAACTTTTGCTCGCCTGCGCATCTCCTTATCGACGGCTTCTTCCGGCACATTAAACACTTGAGCAGCAACTGAGGTGTGCGCGTCTCCGTTTGATTTAAAAATCTCAATAAGCTTTTCATCACGAGACAAAAACGCAGCGACTCTTAGTTCTATTTGAGAATAATCGAGAGAAAGAAGTACGTGTTCTTTTTCAGCAATAAATGCACGTCTGATATGCCTTCCCTGCTCTGTCTTAATTGGTATATTTTGTAGGTTAGGGTTTTGTGATGAAATTCTTCCTGTTGTTGTTCCGTGCTGTAAAAAAGTTGTGTGTAATCTATCTTCTGCGTCAACAAGTGTCGGAAGGACGTCAATGTACGTAGAGAGGAGTTTTTGTAGTTCTCGGTATTCAAATATCTTTTCAACAACTGGATGTTTATCTCTCAGTTTTTCAAGCTCTGACTCACGCGTTGAGCGAGCTCCTGTTGAGGTTTTCGAAATACCCGCCACAGGAATCTTCATCGTATCAAACAATACTTCACCGAGCTGTTTTGGAGAGTTCATGTTAAATTCAACACCGGCAATCTCAAAAACTTCTTTTTCAAACGCCTCTCGCTTCGCGTGGTAATCCCGAGAAAGCTCCTTGAGCGCACCGAGGTCAAGCTTAATTCCCCACTTCTCCATTGCTTCAATCACAGGAATTAATGGTTCTTCAATCCCTTTATAGACAAACTCAAGATCTGCTTCCTTTAATTTTTTGTGAATAACCGCTTCGGCTTCTCTGAGCGTGTCGGTTTCGGTATAGCGCAAAATATCTTCGTACGAGGGATTTGTAAGATTAGAATCGAGCACCCAAAGGGCTACCGAAACTTTTCGAAGCTTATGGGAATCTACGTTTTCTTTAGTTGACACCCCTCCGTAGAGACCTCCAAGCGTTGCTTGCTCACCCGAAAGAGGTGTTCCTTCTTTTTTCTTTTTGTTTTCACTCTCGTCTTTTTTGCCCATACCCTGAACTGCGTTTTTAAGACGCTCGCTCAGCGTTCTAAAATCTAATTCTTTAAAAAGATGTTCGGCCTTCCCCAGATCAATCACCTCGTCCCACCGAATAGAGGGCGCGGAAAACTTAATCTCGGCGTCACGGCGAATGAGTGCAAGCATCTTACTAAACTCAGATTCTTCTTTCTGATCAAGAAGGAGGTTTACAATTCTTTCAGTTACGCCTGTTTTTTCTATAAACTGAGCCTTGTCTTTTTCAAGGGCACGGTACAGTTTTTCAATGGTGCCATACGTGCACACAAGGGTTGTTGCTGTCTTTTCGCCAATTCCTTTTACTCCAGGAATATTATCCGAGGGGTCACCTCGTAGTGACTTGTAGTCAGGGAGGAGCTTCGGCCCAAACCCAAAGCGTTTTTTCACCGCCTTTTCGTCGTAGAGAATGGTATCTTTTATTCCCTTTCGCAACGTATACACTTGAACGCGACGACCCTCAACAAGTTGTAGTGTGTCCATATCTCCTGAGGCAATAATCACCTCGAGGTCTAAATCACTGGATTCAGCAACAATTGAACCAATAACGTCATCTGCTTCAAACCCCTCCTTTTCATACACAGGAATTGAAAATGCTTCAAAGACATCTTTGCTACGAATAATTTGGGCTACAAGCGCGTCGTCTGTTTTGCCGCGCTTACCCTTGTAATCCTCGTAAGCAATTTTTCTAAATGTCGGCTTCGGCACGTCATATGTTGCCACGATAAAGTCTGGCTGAAGCTCTGAGATAATTTTTAAAAGCATTGTCACAAGACCAAAAAGCGCACCTGTTGGTTCGCCCGTCTTTGAGGAAAAGTCTGGTAATGCATGATACGCACGGTGCAATATTGCATGGGTATCAAGAAGTACGAGTCTTTTTGTTGTCTTTTTCTCAGGTTTTGCCACTACGTTCATTGTACCAGAAAAGCGGTCTCTACCATTTGTATGGTAGAGACCGCTTTTATCCACTAAAAACCACTGTTCTTAGGCGTGGTTTTCTTTTCGCCCTCGCAGGTCATTAAAATAGTAACCAAAAAGGAGTGCGGCGATAAGAGCGATTGTCGTTATTTTAGGCATTGCAGGTGTTATGATTTCACCGCTCGTTAACTCAAAGATTGCAAAAACGGCACTGCCGATGAGCGTCGCGGTTGCAAGGAAAAGCGTAGCATACGTAAGATTCTTGCGCGTACCTGAGAGCCCCACGGTCTCCCCTCCTGAGGGAAGCACCTTGGGAATATAGTGGTTTGTAATAAGAAAGACGGGAAAAACGACAACAAGCCATGCAATAGACCATCGGAAGCTTAAGAGAGCAGGCTCGTTCATCGCTACACCAAACAAGCTGTCAATGATACCAAACGAGGTGTTAATAAACGCCCACACAGAAATGTAAAGTGTGAGAAAGGAGAGGACGTACAGAAAGGTTGCGCGAGAACTTTCTTCGCCTTCGGGTAGAAGTCCATGTGGGTTTTCTGCAACGCTAATAAATGCCAAGCTGATCATTTCCTCGCGCCATCCTGCGGCCCGTAGATTGTTTGCAATCTCTTCATGACTTTTACCTTGAGCAATACCCCTGCGAACATAGGATTCTATGTTGTTGTTTTGAGCAACACCACCCGCACCGTTTGTGTGATTCATAGTTTTTAAATTACGCTACTGCCTTACTACGTAAAGTATACCAACGCACAAAAAAGAATCACTCGACTTATCAACACATTGTTTCTTTTCCGTTAAAAAGCAAATTTCGAACACTCTCCTCGACGTGCGAAAAAGTGAGCGAGATTGTTCGTGGGGGTGCAGGTGTTATTCCAACCTGTTCGGGCCATTCAAGAGCGATAATGGTTCGCGGGTCCTGAATAAACGTACTCCACCCGAGCATTTCGAGTTCAGAAAACGATTTGAGTCGATAGGCATCTATGTGAATCAGACGCTCAAAACCCAAAGAAGCTGATTCGTGAAGCTCAGAGCTCTTTGGTACTGCATACTCTTTTTGAATAACAAACGTTGGACTCGTGAGGCGCTCCTCGACACCAAGCTCTTGCGCGAGTGCTTGTACAAAAGTCGTCTTACCCGAACCAAGCTCGCCACTTAAAAGAAGGATGAGTGCGCCATTTTCGGTCTCTCTCGCCTCCTCCACGCAAGAAAGAAGCACGTGTGCTGCTTTTCCCATTTCTTCAAGAGAAATAATTTTCATTTTTCAATAGTATCAAACACGCGGACAATGCCTAACACCGGGAGACTAAAAAGCACGCACGTCTAGTTGAACGTACTGATTTTCATGCTAGTATCGTGATATATATGATTCGCTTTGATGAGAAAAAGCAGCAAGAGAACGTAAATCTTCTCCGCGCAAAAGAAGAAGAGGATCTCGCTCGAATCCTTTCAGAGAAATATGGTGTCCAATACGTAAATCTTGTTTCCGGACAAGTCGTCGAACCAGAAGCATTAAAGAATATTGATGAAGCGACAGCGCGCGAGGCACACATTGTAGCATTTGCAGTACTGGGAAGCAGACTTGGTGTTGGCACAACAACACCAACGAATCAAAAAACGAAAGACGTTATTCAGGGCCTTACAAAAAAGGGGTTTGAGGTTGTTGTATATATGATTTCTGAGCTGAGCTTACAGAAAGGGCTTGGTGTGTACGCATCGCTTTCAACCGTAAAACAAAGTAGAACTGGTGTACTTACTATTTCAGCTGAAAACGTGTTGCATTATGCTGCTACCGTCAAATCACTTGAAGGTTCAAAAGAAGTAATACGCGAAATACTTGCATCAACAGACCCGTACCACATTTCAAAAGTAATCGAAGCTATGATTGCAAGCGCTCTCGCCCTCAACGCATCAGACATACATCTCGAACCAAACGAAGAAACAACACGACTGAGGTTTCGTATGGATGGACTTCTTTCAGACGTGCTGATGTTTGATAACAAGACATTCAACCAGCTTGTTTCACGAATAAAGCTCCTTTCTGGACTTAAGCTAAACATTAAAAACAATGCGCAGGACGGTAGATTTACTATTGATCTTGGCGAAAAAGAGATTGAGATTCGAACATCGGTACTGCCAGACGATAGTGGTGAGTCCATCGTGCTCCGCGTTTTAAACCCAGAAGCAATATCAGTTAGCCTTGAAGATTTAGGAATTCACCCAACAATTCTCGAAGTTATTAAAAAAGAGCTTAAAAAGCCCAACGGAATGATTCTCAACACGGGACCAACAGGGTCTGGTAAAACAACAACCCTGTATGCGTTTCTTAAGTATGTTCAAAATCCTGAGATTAAGGTCATAACAATTGAAAACCCGATTGAATATCACCTTCCGGGAATTGTTCAAACACAAACATCAAAAGGAGGCCTCTCATTTGTGGAAGGTCTGCGCAGTATCGTACGCCAAGACCCCGACGTTATTATGATTGGTGAAATTAGAGATGGTGAAACCGCAACAATTGCAGTTCAGGCGGCACTGACTGGTCACCTCGTGTTTTCAACACTTCATACGAACACCGCCGCGGCTACTTTCTCTCGACTTATTGATCTTATGGTTGACCCCAAAACACTCAGCGCAGCAATGAATGTTGCAATGGCTCAACGGCTCGTACGAAAACTATGCGAGGAATGTAAAAAAGAGACAGCTCTCGAGGGCGAGGACAAGGAGCTTATTACCTCCCTTGTCTCTTCCCTGCCTGAAAATATTGAACACCCCGAAGTGAGCACGCACTATACACCAGTAGGTTGTGATGCGTGCTTCGGAAAGGGATATAAGGGAAGATTTGGTATTTTTGATATTGTTCTTGTTGATGACGATCTCGAAGATCTTCTTCACCAAAAAGGAAACCCGAGCCAGCGTGAGATTGAAGAGGTTTCTAAAAAACAAGGGATTCTGAGTATGAAAGCAGATGCCGCACTGAAGATTCTTCGTGGAGAGACCTCTCTTGAGGAAGTTCGGAGGGTGATTGATCTTTAACAAAAAAATCCAAACCACAGGTCTCTAGGCAACACGTTTAGTGATACACTAAACGCTAAGCACTCCTTGTAAG
>JBBDJZ010000019.1:0-1055 GCA_040879625.1 Minisyncoccota bacterium
CCACCCGACGGGTTGGACTTTTTACATAATAATTTCTCTTTCTTTTTTGTCAATATTGCACAAGAAAAAACACTGCCATTTTACGGCAGTGCTTTTGAAATAATTCAGATTTCTATTTACCCGCGCCCGACGCTGTGATAGACGAATCCTTTCTTTTCCATCTCTTCCGGCGTGAACATGTTTCGTCCGTCTAGTACGATAGGCGAATGCATGAGCCCCCTTATTTTATCCCAGTCGGCATTTTTGAATTCATCCCAGTCAGTCATGATAACTAGAGCATCGGCACCTTTTAAGGCGGCGTACATATCTTTTTTATAGTTCACTTTTTTGCCGAGTACTTCCTTGGCGGTTTCAGTTGCTTCCGGGTCATAGGCGTTGATTGTAGCACCGTCCTGGTGCAGTTTTTCTATAACAGTGATAGAAGGGGCGTTTCGCATATCGTCGGTATTTGGTTTAAAGGCCAGTCCCCAGACGGCAATATTTTTACCCTTGGTTACCCACAAAGCATGTTCAATCTTTTTTATAAAAAGGTTCTGCGCTTCGCTGTTAATTTTTTCTACGCCTTTAAGTAGTGAGAAGTCGTACCCGATCTCATCGGCTATGGCCACAAAGGCGGAAACATCTTTCGGGAAACAGCTGCCACCGTACCCGATACCGGCTTTTAAGAAGTGCTTACCGATACGTTTGTCCAGTCCCATACCATGCGTTACCTGATCGATGTTAGCGCCTGTTAATTCACAGATGCGAGCTAAAGCATTAGCAAAGGATATCTTGGTGGCCAAGAAAGAATTACTGGCGTGTTTGATAAGTTCGGCACTTTTGACGTCGGTTACAACCAGAGGAGCTTGAATAGGAGCGTAGATTTCTTTCATGATCTTAGCGGCTCTTTTGTTTTCGACGCCAACTACAATGCGGTCCGGATTTAAGAAGTCATCGATAGCGCAGCCTTCCCGTAAGAATTCCGGATTGCTGACGATATCGAAGTCAATCTGGCGTTTGTTATATCTTTTTAGTGTTTCAGCCACGCGCTCGCCGGTGTTTACCGGAACGGTGCT
>JBBDJZ010000020.1:0-32813 GCA_040879625.1 Minisyncoccota bacterium
GAGAAAAAAGGCAAGCAAAAGGTTTCAACCGAACCCTATAAAGGTGTACGAGATTTTTATCCGGAAGATCAAGCGATAGAGAGATATCTGCTCACCAAGATGAAAGAAGGAGCTGAAGCTTTTGGATATCAGGAATATAACGCGTCACCTCTCGAGCCGAGTGACCTATATACAGGAAAAACGTCAGAAGAAATAGTGAACGAACAGACCTATACTTTTTTAGATCGCGGAGGCAGAAGTGTCACACTTCGCCCCGAGATGACCCCCACCGTAGCTCGACTCGTAGCAGCAAAAAGAAAGGCGCTCTCCTTTCCTGTTCGGCTTTTTTCCCTACCAAATGTTTTTAGGTATGAACGTCCACAACGAGGACGTCTGAGAGAGCACTATCAGCTCAACGTGGATTTGTTTGGTGTGGCAAACTTAGACGCAGAAGTAGAGGTAATTTCATTGGCACACCTCTTGCTCATTTCGTTTGGACTTAAGCAGGAACAGTTTGAAATACGTATTAACGATAGAAACTCTCTTAATCAAGCGTTAGAAAAATTAAATATTTCAGCTGAAACAAAAATTCAGGCAATAAGATTGTTGGATAAGAAATCAAAAATATCTGATTTTGATGAGCAAATGACTGAACTTGTTGGACAACCTCTAGACATAGAGGAGACTGAATCTACATTAGTTCTTGAACTCATTGATAGATTAAATGCGCTCGGTATTTCAAATGTCGTTTATGATAGAACACTGGCTCGTGGTTTTGATTACTATACTGGTGTTGTTTTTGAAATTTTTGATACACATCCGGAAAATAACCGGTCACTTTTTGGAGGCGGTCGTTACGATAATCTTCTAGAAATGTTTGGCGAAGAAGCTGTTCCGACTGTTGGTTTTGGTATGGGTGATGTGGTGATTCGCGACGTTCTTAGCACATACGACCTTCTTCCTAAGGATATACGCTACTCAGATGTGTATGTGGTGGTTCTAGGAGAGGAGAACAAACTTTATGCAGGAAATGTGGCTCAAGGAGTGCGTGAGACAGGCTTACGGGTTACGGTAGACGTGAGGTATGATTCGCTTGGAAATCAGCTAAAAAGAGCATCTACGTTTGGAAATAGATGGGCTCTTATTGTTGGAGATGATGAGCGACAGAGCGATATCCTTTCTCTTAAAAATCTAGAGACGGAAGAACAAGTACGAGTTACTTTTGAAGAACTACTAACAAGAGTAAAAGTCTAATCTTTTTCGCCATGAGAAAAGTTATTTTTGACATTGAAACTAAAAATACGTTTGCGGAGGTGGGCACGCGAGACCCTGCCCTTCTTGATCTTTCGCTTGTTTCGATTCACGATTCAGAATCAGACTCAATATCAAGCTATTTTGAAGAAGATTTGGGTCGTCTGTGGCCGATTATAGAGCGAGCTGATGTACTTATCGGTTTTAATTCTGATCATTTCGATATCCCTATACTCAACAAATACTATCCCGGTGACCTTGGAAATATTAAATCGCTTGACCTCCTGGCTGAAATTAGAAACTCCCTTGGCAGAAGAATAGGACTTGATGCTATTGCTGAAGCAACACTCGGTATCCGCAAAAGTGGGCATGGTTTACAAGCTATTGAATGGTGGAGAAATGGCGAACTGGAGAAATTGCAACACTATTGCGAGCAAGACGTAAACGTAACGAAAGCCGTATATGATTTTGCGATAGAAAACCAATTCTTGAAATTCAGAGCTGATGATGGTTTGAGAAAAATTCCTCTGAACACGGCGCACTGGGATACGCGTGAAGAAAAATCAATAACCCACACCCTTCCCTTTTAACTGAAACTTTTGCGTGCTAAAGTAATTGATATATTACTTAATAGATACTTTAATGAAAAAATCTTCACCTCTTCTTTTGCCACTATCAATAGTCATCGCGGGACTGCTCATTGGTATATTCGCAGCAGGAGCCATACTTTTTACTAACAAAACAGGAGGAAGCGCTCCGGGAGCGGTCAGCGAGCCAATGGTGCGAGAAATTTCATACGCACCAGTAGCCAAAGAAGATCACGTGCGAGGAAGCCTTTCTGCAGCTGTTAAGCTCATTGATTATTCAGATTATGAGTGTCCTTTTTGTAAAAGACACCACGAAACGCTTATTGCACTCATGGAAAACTATGACGAGGCTGAGTTCGCGTGGGTTTACCGACACTTCCCCATTCCTCAGTTACACCAAAAAGCAATACCTGAATCAGTAGCAGCCGAGTGCGTTGCACTACAGGCGGGCTCTGGGGGTTTTTGGTCATTCACTGACATTATTTATGAAGTTACTCCGGCAAACGACGGACTTGACCTTGCCCTTCTTCCTGAGTATGCAGAACAAGCTGGTGCCACTGACAATGCAGCGTTTCAGTCGTGTGTTGAAACAGAAGAAACGCTCGCGTTAGTGGAGTCTGACATGGAAGATGGTGAAAATGCAGGAGCAAGAGGTACTCCTTATGGACTCTTCACGACTGAAAGAGAAATCAACAAAAAAATACGCAGTGCAATTTTTGCTGAACTACAAGCCATTAACGCTGCCGAACTTGTAATTTTTGCAGAGGACGGTTCCTCAATCGGGCTTAGTGGCGCTCTTCCTCTTCTGACGCTCACCGCTATTGTTGATATTCTTATTGAATATAACAACTAGATTCTAGTCACGAGTCAAAAAAGAGTCCGAGAAAGCCTGCACCACTCGCAGGTTTTTTTCGTACACCCCTTATCCACAAAAGAGCCCGAGAGCAGTTCCTTTGACATGTTTCGTATTGTTTCAATAAGTTCAGCGCGATCCTCCTGAGTGATAATAAATCGTTCTTGTTTATATATCCCACGCTCGTTTGGTTCAACAAAATCGATAACACCCTCTTTCATTGATTCACCTGTTCTCTCGAGCAGTTCAGCATAAAACACAAGCTGGCGTTTATAGTCCCCTGTCCCTGTTTTTGTTTTTCCTTCAAGATCATTTCGAGATTTCGGTTTGCCTGTTTTGAAATCAGTGACAATAAGGCCGTCTTCCTCTCTTTCAATTTTGTCAAGTTTTCCAGAGAGTTTCAGCTCTAGTGAGGGTAATTCGAGTATAATGTGTGAATAGGAGCGCTCTGTTTCAACCTGTAGCCCCCACTCTTCTCGATGTGCATTCAGATAGCCAATGATATGTTCTTCCCCTTTCTTTAAAAAACGATTTTTTTCACTTTCTGAAAGAATCACTGCCTCAAGTTCCCGTTGAAGAACCGCTCTCACCTCTCTGTCAGAGAGATGGATTCCGTGGTTTCTCTCCTCAAAAAAATGCTGGAGTGTGTGGTGGACAGCGGTTCCATACTTGGCGCTTGGTGATGATGCTTGTGGCAGTCTCAAAAGAGAGAGGAAATAGTATTCCCAAGGACATTTGAGATACTTGTTAACTGCGGTTGCGTTAAGCTGTCGCCCCAAAAAAAGAGAGGCAACGTATTCTTTGTCGAGAAGGGTGTGTTTTTCACGAGCGGTTCTTTTAGTAAGAGTAAAAAAGGTTTCGTCGTGGGTCTCCTTCGTCACACCATCCCCCAGCTCATCAATAAAACGTGTGGGTAAACGGGCCCTTCCCTCATCGTCAGAGGCGGACACCGTAAGTAGTAATGATTCCTTTGCTCTGGTCATTCCGACGTAGAGAAGTCGTCGTTCATCTTGTTCTGACTCACCTTCTTCACCAAGCGCAAGACCTTGAAACTCAGGTAAATAAAACAATTCCCGTTTTTTCTTTCCTCCCCATTTTTTACTATCTAGTCCGGTTATAATTACGGAGTCGAACTCGAGTCCTTTCACTCCATGGACGGTTGAGAGCGTAACGCGAGCACTCTCGTTCTGTCGCGAGCGAAATCTAAGAAGGTTGTGCGTACGAGCATGTTCAACATACGTTATAAAAGCACGAAGGTGTATCTTCCCGTCTCTTTTTTCTAAGTTTCGAGCTAAGGAGTGAAGTTGCGTTATCTCTTCAAGGGCTTCCTCTGCCTGATCAGAACGTACAATGCTTTCAATGAGTCCTGTCGTATGAAGAACATTTTCAAAGAAAGAAAAGAAAGGTGTGTTAGTAGCGGAGGCGCGTAGCACCATAAGTTTTTTGAGAGTCTGCTCACAGAGTCCGTTACCTTCAGCGGAAAGCTCTGCGAATAGGAGGTTTTCATTGCGAGCTCTTTCAATACAGCGAACAGCCTCATCCGCGGGTATCTTGAAACAGTCATACAGCAAGGCTCGTGCAATAGAACTTTCACTAGGTGAATCAGCTAATGAAAGAAGCGCTAAAAATTGTTCGGTATACGGATGAAGCTCTCTGCGTGTGCCGGAAAGCTTCGTATACAGTATTCCCTCTTGCCTGAGCGCGGCTTCAAGCAATTGTGCATCCGTGTTGTTTCTATACAAAATGGCGATACTTTTATCAGGCGCATGATCCTGTTGCTTACGCACTTCTTTTGCAACAAAAAATGCTTCGTCGGCTTCGGTTGAAAGGGTCACAAACCTTGGTTGCACAAACGAAAGTGATAAAGACTGAAGAAGGGGCTTGGTCGAAAGTGTAGGGTTGTTTTGGATTAATGTATGGGAAATATCAAGAACCGATTGATGAGATCGGTAATTTTTTGTCAGCTCAATCATGAGAGCCGAAGGGTAACGCTCTGAAAAAAAGAGAAAGTTTTTCAACGATGCTCCCTGAAAGCGGTAGATGGCTTGTTTATCATCACCTACAATAAACAGATTTGGATTTTCGTGAAAATTTGAAAGATAGTCAATAATACGGTTTTGCGCACCATTTGAGTCCTGATGTTCGTCAACAAGAATATAGAGGTAGCGTTCTTGCAGTGTGAGAAGAAGATCATTGTCGTGCTTCAGACCTTCCAGAAGCTCCAAAATTGCGTCATCATAGTCGAAAAGTCGTAATTCAGCCTTCTTTAGCTCATATGCTTGGTAGATGCGTAGAAGCTCAAAATTTTTACGAATTTTCTTTTGGATGGTCTTATAGACACCCTTCATTTCACCCTCGTGTTTTCCCTTTGTATGCGTAAGGTCTTCTATTGATTCAAATTCCTCTATCTGCTGTTCGAGGAGCCTCTGAAATGATTCTGGATTAAAACCTTCTCGCTTGATATCTTGCAGGATGCTCGAGAGGGGTCGAAGATAGTAGTGGGGATCCCCAAGTGGTTTAAGAAGTTCAAAATCCTCCTCATCAAGAATCGATTGCAATAGTTCAAGTTTTTCTAGTTCATCAATTTGTCGAGCGCCGATAATTTTAGGAAATGAATCAGGATAGTCCTGAGTAATAGAGTTTGCAAATCCATGAAAAGTCGCAATTTCAACACTGTGCGCTGCTTTTCCAATAAGGATTTTGAGACGTGCGCGCATGGCTTGGACCCCGGCGTCGGTAAACGTAAGAGCAAGCACTCCGTGTGGCGGAGTGTCTGTCTCGTGTAATATGTGCGCAATTCGAGTTGTAAGAACCTGTGTCTTTCCTGTTCCTGGGCCCGCAACAACAATAACAGGTCCGTCTATGGTCTCGACGGCCTTTCTTTGCTCTTTATTCAGTTTTCGTAATTCTTCGGTGTAGTGAAACGTATCCATTTCTCCAAGTATACCATTTTAGAAAAGGGGTTCTTTAGTAGTTTTTTAGCCTGTTTGACTTTTCGTGTTCACGAATCTTTTGGTGAGCCTTCGCTTCAATTTGACGAATACGCTCTCGTGTTACCCCAAACTCCTTTCCAACTTCTTCGAGAGTATGGTTCACCCCATCAAGAATTCCATTTCTCATTTCAAGAATTTTACGTTCTTTAGGCGTGAGATCACCAAGTATTTCATTAACCTGATCAGAGAGAATTCGCTTTGAAGATTCATAGTCGGGAGAAAGAAGGGTATCGTCAGGAATAAAATCTCCAAGCGTAGACTTACCATCAGATTCATCACCAACGGGGCTTTCAAGCGAAACGGTATCCTGGTCGATTTTAATAATCGTGTATATTTTTTCGACGTCTATCCCCATCTCAGTTGCAATCTCTTCTGGCATGGGATCTCGTCCAAGATCTTGCGAAAGTCTGCGTAAAACTTGTTTGTACTTTGCAATAGTTTCAACCATATGAACTGGTATTCTGATGGTTCGTGACTGATCTGCAAGCGCCCTGGTGATTGCTTGACGAATCCACCAAGTTGCATAGGTAGAAAACTTAAAGCCTTTATTCCAGTCAAATTTATCAACCGCTTTAAAAAGACCCAGATTTCCTTCTTGAATAAGATCAAGCAGGGTTAAGTCCGGAGATCGCCCGACATACTTTTTTGCAATTGATACGACAAGCCTAAGGTTTGCGCGCGCCAAAAGCATGCGGGCCTCTTCGTCTCCAGTCTCTATTCGCTGCGCCAGTGTGCGTTCCTCTGCAGCTGAAATAAGAGGATACTGACCAATCTCTTTGAGATACATCTGAATGGAATCGTATGAAGATGATTTTCGAGAATAGCCACCCTTCTTCTCTACCCCATCCATTTGAAGTAGCCCCGTGCTTTCTAGCACATCAATTCCTGCTACGCTAAATTTTTCATATAGCTCCTCAAGGTCGGTTATGTTTTCTTCAATTTTGGGAAACTCTTTCAAAATTTCGTCGTAGGTAACAAAGCCACGGTCCTTTCCTTTTTTTGAAAGTCTTTCAGATTTTTTATCAAACTCCTTCTGTGCAAGCTTTGCTTTATCAATTGCCTTTGATGATTTTCTTGGCTGTGTTGTTTTTCTTGCAACCTTTTTTATGGACGACTTTTTAGAAACAGGCGTCTTTTTTCTGGGCTCTTTTTTTACTATCTTGAGAGGTTTTTTTGTCTGTTTCTTTTTGGGGCTCATGACTTTTGTTTTAATTGTTCAATCTTCTTTAAAAGAGTTGAGTAGGTGTTAAAAATTGTTGCGGTCACTTCCTTGTCAGCACTTCCTTCTGCTTCCTTCATTTTTTCAAGCAGTATCTTAGCTTTACGTTCGAGTTCTGAGATGGTTATGCGACTAAGTAAATATTCTATGTAACTTTTTTGCTCAAGTACGGTTTGGTTCTCTTCTTCAATTTCAAACACATACTTTTCTTTTTCAGGACTCTGTATCTTTTTGAAAACATCTTCTGGTGGTTCAGAAAAAATTTCTTGAAACCGTTCCTTAAACGTTACCATACTCGTTCTATCAATTTCAGTATTTTGCGCAAGTATGACTATGTGAGTTGCAAGAATGTGTTTTTCATTGAACGTCAGAACAGCCCTTTCTTTAGGAGGAGGTACCACGTGAGGCGTCGAACCCCCCTTCTTCATCGCACGCCCCCTAAAAGTCTCAAACTCGCTTAAAAGAGTGTCACTTTGAATGCCAATTTTTTCCGCAACAACTCCGAGGTAGTGTTCACGGTCAACACTACTCGGAACTTCAGCGATGGTCATGAAAAGCTCAGCTTGTACAGCTTTCAAAACTCCCTTCTTTTCCTTGGCGTCGTTTTGAATTGTTTGAAGTTGGAATTCAATAGCATCCTCTGATGTCTTTACGAGCCTCTTCCATTCTTTGACGTCTTTCAAGATAACATCAGCGGGGTCGCTTCCGTCTGGTAGTCGCGCCACCTTCACGTCCATACCAAGTGAAAGCGCGAGCTGAGCATTTTTAATCGTTGCAGTAATACCAGCTGTATCAGAATCAAACGCAATAACAATGTTTTTAGAGATTCGTTTTACGAGCTCAAGATTAGATACACCTGCTTCACCTTCAGTCTCCCTCCCCCTCAGTGCGGTGCCTGAGGTTGCAACAGTGTTTCTAAATCCCGCCTGGTGACTTAAGACAAGGTCCATTTGACCCTCAACAAGTATAGAAAATCCGAACTTACGAATTCCTAGCTTTGCCTTATCAATCCCATACAGAATATCTCGTTTTTTAAAGAGCGTTGTTTCCGGGCTATTAATATACTTTGCCGTTGTACTGTCAGTATCCAGTGTTCTACCAGAAAATCCCACAACACGACCTGATGAGTCAGCAATTGGAAACATAATCCTGTTACGAAAACGATCATATTTCTTCCCCGCTTCAGATTTTATCGCAAGTCCCGCACGTTCTATTTCTTCAAAGCTATACCCCTCTTTCTCTAAACCGTCGAGGATAAAACTCCAAGTGTCAGGCGCAAACCCAATGCCAAAACGCAGAGCAGTTTCATCGGTTATTCCACGCTTAGCAGTGTAGCCACGAGCTTGTGTATCCGAAATCCATTTTTCTTGATACATTTCAGTCGCCCGAGAAAGAAGCGGGTATAACCGGTCAACTTTCTCTTTTGCTTCTTTGTCTTGCGTCGTGCTTGTATAGTGACGTATGTCTACACCAGCTCTTTCAGCAAGAATTTTAAGTGCTCCCTTAAAATCAACCCCTTCGAACTCCTCCACAAACGTAAAAATGTCTCCACCCTTATTGCAACCAAAGCAATAAAAAGACTGACGTTCAGCGGATACGGTAAAAGAGGGGGTTTTTTCTGAATGAAAAGGACAGAGTGCTTTTAGTGATTTTCCTGATTGTTTTAATTCAATATACGAACCCACTACTTCCTCTATGCCGATTTTGCGCTTTATTTCTTCGACGGGAGAATTCATGAGATACAATGTATTATTCTTCTTTTTCTTTGTGATCCCTAAACACTGATACTGCTTCCTGTTTTGGAGAACCCGGAAAACCCGTACCGGCTGGGATGAGTTTACCTATAATCACGTTCTCCATAAGGCCGGTCAGATGATCCTTACTTCCCCGTACCGCTGCGTTAATAAGGACTCGCGTGGTGTTTTGAAACGATGCAGCTGATAGGAAGCTGTCTCGAGTAAGCGATACTTCGGTTATTCCTAGAATCAACTGCTGGGCTTTCGCCTCTTCTCCTCCGCTTTCTCGAACAATACGATTTACTTCCCTAAAATCACTTACCTCAACAACATCACCAAGCGAAAGGTCGGTATCGCCTATTGATTTTATTTTAACTCGTGAAAACATCTGTCGTATGATTACCTCAATATGTTTTCGTGAAATTGAAGCAGCCTGCAGTTCATAAATTTCAGAAATTTCGTTTATAACGTAATCTTGAACTTTTTCTGCACCAGCATACTTATAATAATCCTGAAGATTAAGTGATCCATCGGTAAGAATATCACCTTTTTCCACCTTATCTCCTGCGTTCACAAGTATCGTTCTACGGAAGTAAATAGGGTACTCAGTCTCAGCTTTTTTTGTTGTTTTTTTCTTATCTTCAATCTCAGGAAGAATTCGAATCAACTTTTCTCTACCGGTATCAATGACTTCAGAGATAACTCCAGAGACCTTTGCTATCGCAGCTGAGTTTTTAGGATTACGGCGTTCAAAAATTTCTTCCACACGCGGTAGACCAGAGGTAATGTCTCCACCAGCTGAAGCGGTACCACCCTTGTGGAATGTACGCATCGTAAGCTGAGTACCGGGTTCACCAATAGCTTGTGCAGCTACTGTTCCTATCGCCTCACCAACCTCTACTATTTCATTCGTCCCAAGATCAAGACCATAACATTTTATACATACGCCTCTGCCTGTGTTGCAGGTCATTGGAGAACGTACAATCACCTCGTGTATTCCCGCTTCTTCAATTTTCTTTGCTTCTTCAGGAGTAATAAGTTCATTTCTCTTATAGAGCGTATTCCCCTCTCTATCTTTAACAGCCTCAGCAAGGTAGCGACCCTTGATAAGTTTTGAAAGTGGCGTGTTGAGCGAATCAGCGTTCCCTCGAATGACAACACCTTTTTTGGTTTCACAATCATCTTCCTTTATGACAGCGTCCTGCGCCACCACGAAGAGTCGGCGCGTAAGATAACCAGCCTTTGCCGTGTTAAGCGCCGTATCAGACATACCTTTTCGTGAACCGTGTGTTGTAATGAAGTACTCAATTGGCGTTAGTCCCTCTTTTGCTGAAGAAAGGATAGGAAATTCCATTGTTTTACCACTCGTACCAGCAATGAGACCCTTAAGTCCTACAATGTTAGTTATTTGCGAAATAGAACCTCGTGCACCTGAATACATCATGTCGTGAACAGAACCATGATTTGCAATTGAGGCAGGTACGATTTTTTCCACAGCAGAACGAAGTCCGTACCAGACCTCTGTCACCTTACGGTGTCGCTCGTCTTCAGACAAAAGACCGTCGTTAAACTGAGCGTAGATAGCGTTCGCCTTCTTTTGAGCCTCTTCAATAAGTACCGTTTTTCCTTCAGGTTCTTTAACATCGTCAAGTCCCCATGTCGTGCCCGACACTGTCGCGAACTTAAACCCCAGCGCCTTAATTCGGTCAAGAATTTGGGGGACTTCACTAATTCCGTACCGTTCTATCATATCGTTCACGATTCGAGACATAATTTTCCTTTCTACGGAGTCATTGATGTACGGATAATTACTTGGCAATACACTGTTAAAAAGTAATCGCCCCACACTTGTTTCAAATGGCTTGCTTTCAAACTGTGTGTATTTTTCTGAATCTGTGCCCAATACTGTTATTTTTGCTCTAAAATCGATAAGTCCATAATCGTGAGCATTAATTGCATCATTTGGGCTAGAAAAAATCTTTCCTTCACCTTTTGAACCTTCGATAATTTGAGTCATCCAAAAACAACCAAGAATAATATCCTTGTCCGCAGTTACGTGAGGCGCACCATCTCCTGGCTTAAGCAGGTTTTTATGAGAAGCCATAATTTCTCGCGCTTCAAATTGCGCTTCTTCTGAAAGAGGTAGGTGTACTGCCATCTGATCGCCATCGAAGTCCGCATTGAACGCTGAACAAACCATTGGGTGTACCTGAATTGCATTGCCTTCAATAAGAATTGGCATGAATGCCTGAACCCCAAGCCGGTGAAGCGTAGGTGCTCGGTTAAGCAACACATATTTATTTTTAATAACTTGTTCAAGAATTGCCCAGACCTCCTCAACACCATCATCAATAAGCCTTCCAGCTCCCCGAATATTGTACGCAAGTTCTCGTTTGAGGAGTTCGGATATAACAAACGGGCGAAAGAGTTCAAGAGCCATGTGTTTTGGTAATCCACACTGGTTAAGGGCAAGCGTTGGTCCAATAACAATGACTGAACGAGCAGAATAGTCTACTCGCTTCCCGAGAAGGTTTGAACGGAGAAGTCCCTGCTTACCCTTAAGGTTTGAAGAAAGGGACTTAAGTGGTCGCCGTTGTGCTTGGTTTAGGGCGGTATAGCCGGTACCGCGTCGAATAGTGTTATCAATGAGGGCGTCAACTGCTTCTTGCAAGATGCGTTTTTCATTTCGAAGAATGACGTCAGGTGCGTGTATCTCCATCAACTTCTTAAGTCGATTGTTTCGGTTTATAACCCTACGATACAAATCATTAATGTCACTTGTTGCGTGTCGCCCTCCGTCAAGCGCAACCATTGGACGCAACTGCGGGGGAATAACTGGAATGCGTGTCAAAAACATCCATTCAGGACGAACGCCAGCACGGCGCATGCCCTTTACGAGACTGAGACGTTTTTGTAGCTTCAACTTTGCTGCAACAGAGGCGTTTTCAAACTCTTCCTTAAGTCGAGTTTCAAGTTTTTCGAGATCAAGGTTTGAAAAAAGATCAAAGATTGCTTCAGCTCCAATTCTGGCTTCAAAAAGATTCCCGTATTTGACTGAGTAGGTGTGATAAAGCGCATCATCAAAGACGACTCCTTTTTGCAAAGATTCTACCTCTTTCTTTGTTTGACTAAAAACTTCTTTCAGTTTTTCTTTGGATTTCTCATCTTGCAGTGTCTTTAATTTTGATTTGTACTCACTTTCTATGTCTCTGAGTATTTGCTTGCGCTCTGTTTCATCCACATCAGTAACGATGTGTCCCGCAAAATAAACCACCTTTTCAAGATCGCTTGTGGTGAGACCAAGAAGAAGTGCCATTCGCGAAGGAATACTTTTTAAGTACCATATATGAGAAACAGGCGTTGCAAGATCAATGTGTGCCATGCGCTCTCGACGTACAATGCTCCTGGTAATTTCAACTCCACATTTTTCGCAAACAATTCCTTTATAACGTATTCCTCGGTACTTACCGCAGTAGCACTCATAGTCTTTTTCAGGTCCAAAGACTTTCTCATCAAAAAGACCACCTCGTTCGCTCCGTTGTGTGCGGTAGTTGATTGTTTCTGGTTTCTGAACTTCTCCGTGTGACCATTCGAGTATACGTTCAGGTGACGCCATTTTTAAAATAATGGTGTCAAAATCTTCTGTCGATGTTGTTGGCTTAGGTTTTGTGTTATTCATTATGTGTTCTTTATTATGCCTTTTCTTCAACATCGTCCTTTACAAGATCGACGTCAAGCGCTAGTCCCCGAAGGTTGTTGAGTAATACGTTAAACGATGCAGGAATATTCGGGTGTTTAATCTTTTCTCCTTTAATAATGGAGTCAAACGCTGCGGATCGCCCCATAATGTCGTCAGACTTAATTGTAAGCATTTCTCGTAGTGCATACGCTGCGCCATAACCAAGAAGTGCCCAAACTTCCATCTCTCCAAATCGCTGTCCACCCTCCTGAGCCTTACCCCCAAGTGGCTGTTGAGTAATAAGAGAATAGGGACCAATTGATCTCATGTGAATCTTGTCCTCAACCATGTGGTGGAGCTTCAAGATATACATATATCCAACTGCTATATCTTTTTCGTACTTTTCACCCGTTCTTCCGTCATACAGTGCAACTTTTCCACTTTCAGGATAGCCTGCTTTTTTTAGCTCTTCTCGTATCTCGTCGTTTGTCGCACCAGCAAACGCAGGTACAATTGCCTGGTAATTAAGTTTCTTTGCAGCAAGACCGAGGTGCATCTCAAGAATTTGACCGAGGTTCATACGACTAGGAACACCGAGCGGAGAAAGTATGATGTCAACCGGGGTTCCGTCTTCCATATACGGCATATCCTCTTCGGGTAGAACTCGGGAAATAACACCCTTGTTTCCGTGTCGTCCAGCAAGCTTGTCTCCAACAGAAATATTTCTAAGCTGTGCTGTTTCAATGTAGACTTTTTTAATTATTCCACTTTCAAGCGTGTCACCTCTTTCACGTGAAAATACTTTGACCCCTATAACTCGACCTTTCTTACCGTTTTCCATTCGTTTTGAAGAGTCTTTTACGTCACGTGCCTTTTCTCCAAAAATTGAGCGAAGAAGTCGTTCTTCAGGTGTTAGTTGAGCCTCTCCTTTTGGTGTAATTTTACCAACGAGAATATCTCCCGGGAGAACTTCTGCTCCGATTCGAACAATACCTTCTTCGTCTAGGTTCTTGAGTCTGTTTTCTCCTACGTTTGGTATATCGTGCGTAGTTACTTCAGGACCAAGCTTGGTATCACGAACTGATACTTCAAACTCATCCATGTGCACTGAAGTAAACGTACCCTCTTTAATCAGTCGTTCGTTAATGACGATAGCGTCTTCGTAGTTTTGACCAGACCACGACATAAAAGCAACCAGAATATTTTGTCCAAGAGCAGCTTGCCCATTATCTGAACTCGAGGTATCCGCAAGAATGTCTTCTTTCTTAATCTTGTCTCCAATAGAAACGATAGGGCGTTGATGAAATGCGGTGAAGTTATTTGTGCGAGAAAATGAAATGAGTTCATAGACATCTTTCTTGCCCTTGCTATTTTTTATAATGATTTTTCGAGCATCGACAGCTTCAACGATTCCTGCCTCGCGAGCAATGAGAAGACGTCCGGTATCTCGCGCAACCTTTTCTTCGATTCCCGTTGCGACAAGCGGTGCTTCTGGACGAATCGTTGGGTTTGCTTGCTTCTGCATGTTAGAACCCATGAGAGCTCTGTTGGCATCATCGTGGTTAAGGAATGGAATCATCGAGGTTGCTGCTGAGTACGCTTGGTTGGTTGCAACATCCATATAGTCAACTTCTGATTTTGAAACCATTGCGGGCTTACTGTTATATCGCACCTCAACCGTATCTCCAGTTATTTTGCCGTTTTCATCGTAAGGTGTTCCTGCGTGTGCAATTCGGTATTTTTCCTCTTCAAGGGCGTTTAGATACTCAACTTCTCCCGTAAGTAAACCTTTTTCTACTTTTGCATAGGGTGTTTCAATCATGCCGAATTCATTAATCTTTGCATGAAGAGCTAGGCGAAGAATAAGGCCGATATTCGGACCTTCCGGTGTGTGGATTGGGCACAGTCTTCCGTAGTGGGATGGGTGAACGTCTCGAACTTCAAATCCTGCACGTTCACGCGTGAGACCACCCGGTCCAAGAGCTGAGACCGTTCGTAGGTTTTCAAGCTCGGTGAGTACGTTCTCCTGTTGCATGAACTGAGAAAGTTGGTTCGTTGTATAAAATTCTTTGATTCGAGCCTGTAGTGGTCGAGCGGAAATAAAGTTAACCGGAAGCGTGGTGTCGGTATCTGAAGTACTCATGCGATCTTGAATATTTCGTTTCATTTGTGAAAGACCGACACGCATTTTTGCTTGAAGCATTTCACCCACAAGTCGAACGCGCCTACTTCCAAGGTGGTCAATATCGTCGGGCTCAGAGCCCGGTGTTGTATTGAGGTGCGTTATGTGTGAAGCGATAGTGATGACATCCTCGAGTGTTAAACTTCTGTTTTCAAGACTTTTCTTATCAAGTCCTTTTTCAAAACGCTTATTGAATCGGAATCGACCTACTCGGGAAAGATCGTACCGTTCCTCAGAAAAAATTGAGTCGATGAATCCCTTTGCATTCTCAAAGTTTGCAAGGTCTCCATCTCGTAAACGCTTGTAGATTTCAATATACGAGTCCTCAGTCGTTTTTGCTGGATCGAGCTCGATAGTTTTTTCCATCATTGCTCGCGCATTCGGATCTCCCTTAAACAAATCGAGAATTTCCTTGTCGGTCTTGACACCCATAACTCTAAAAAGAGAGCTGGCTGGAAATTTGCGCTTGCGGTCAATACGTACATAGAGAGCTTCGTCAGCCTCAGCATCAAGTTCTATCCACGCGCCTCGAGATGGTATAACCTTTGCACCAAAAAGACGACGGCCCTTAGCATCATTCATGGTAAAGAACATACCGAAGGACCGAGCGAGTTGGGGAATAATAACGCGTTCAACTCCATTAATGATAAAAGTCCCGTGATTTGTCATCACAGGGAAATCTGCAAGAAATATTTCTTGCTCTTTCTCAATACCTAACTGCTTATTTATTAAGTGAACCCGAGCCTTCAGAGGAGCGTCGAGTGAAACCTTGTTTTCTTTAGCCCTATGTTCATCAACCTTTGGGCTTCCAAGTTCAAAGGAAGTAAATCGCAGTTCAAACTTCTTTTCAGAATAATCAGTTATCGGTGAAAACTCTTTAAAGAGCTCTTTCAAACCCTCCTCAATGAACCACATAAACGATTCACTTTGTGCCTCTACAAGATTGGGGAGATCGGCTAATGGTTTTTTGTATCTCGAAAAGTATTTTTTTTCCATATATATAACAGCAAAAAGAAAGACGGAACTCGTCTTTTGAATTAAGATTAACCTGAGCTATCTACTTTTAGTTAAAAGCAAGATATGTGTGCTACTACTATAATAAAGTGCGTAAGCCGTTACTCAATCTTGCACGTAGCGAGAGTATACCAGATAGGACGTACCTGTCAATCCAGACCTACAGATGCTCACTTCTCCACGCTTCGATGTCTTTGTGGTTTCCTGATAATAACACCTCAGGGACGCCGTACGTTTTCCTATTCCAACGCAGCACTTCAGGTCGAGTAAAAAACTCATCGGTAGAAACCCTTGACTCTTCAAGAGACGCCTCATTACCGAGTACGCCAGGTACAAAACGTGCAACGGAATCAATTATCATAAGTGCGGGTAATTCACCACCCGTTACGACAAATGGGCCAATTGAAATTTTTAGAGGGTTGAGTATATTTTCAACACGTTTATCAATACCTTCATAGTGTCCACAAATAAGAATCACATCAGTATATGAGTTTTGTATCATTTGTGCTTGGCCACTTGTCCACTGTTCGCCTCGTGGCGAGAGCAACACGGTTATTGTTTTTTTCTTTCTCCCCTTCGCTTTCTTATGTGCTCGTAGGATTGGCTCTGCCTGTAATACCATTCCTGGTCCTCCACCATAGGGTCGGGCGTCAATTTTTTTATGCTTGTTATCTGTGTAGTCGCGAAGATCATACATTTTGACGCTGATGCGTCCAGTTTTAAGAGCTCGTTTCATCATTGACTCCTCAAGTACGGGCAAAATCATATGGGGAAACGCGGTGATAACATGAAATTTCATATAATGAAGTAATTGTACTACGTTGGATTAAGTATAAAGTAAAAAACCGTATAAAACACGGCTTTTTATGGTGGGCTCAATTACGTCAGACTGAGTTACAGAGACACTTCGTCCGTTGTGCTTCGAACGTTTTGTGCTCGAGCTCGTTCAGAACCCTCGGGCTCATTAATTTTTAGATTAACGCGAGCGTTGTTTTTTAGACCAACAACACGCAGAAGGGTGCGTATTGCTCGAGCGGTATTTCCCTGTCGCCCAATTATCTTTCCCATATCATCAGGGTGCACCGAGAGAGAAAGGAGAACGCCCATTTCATCAACTGTGCGACCAATCTGTACCGCTTCAGGATTATCTACGATTGAAGTTACAACGTACTGAAGAAATTGTTTATCACCGTCTTCCGGATTCTTTTCCATGGTTTTCTATAAATAGTTTTTGTAATGAGCTAGGAGTATATCTACCTCGCTAGTACCTAAATTGTAACCCACTCGTTCAAACCAAACAATCATGTTGGCCTTCGTCCGCAAGAGAGTCCTTACGCCTCTACTTTTGCTTCAGCTTGACTCGGAGCCCGAGAGTCAGCCTCTGTCGCAGTCTCAACCGTTGGGGCTTCTGCCTTTTTTACCGAAGCAGGTGCTTCTGCCTTTTCCCCCTCACCTTCTTTGACAAGAGGACTTTTCTTTGGAAGTACGTTTACTTTCTTGCCCGTAATAATACCGAGTTCCACAAGGAGATTATGAGCAGTATCTGAAGGTTTTGCACCAACACTAATCCAGTGATTAACGCGCTCACCGTTTATTGTTTTCTCATCAGTTCGAGCATTGTAGGAGCCTAGGTTCTCGATATAATCCCCACTTTTTGGACCGCGCTGACTTTCGAGCACCACTAATCTAAATGATGGGTCGTGCTTTCTTCCAACTCTTTTTAGTCTAATCTTTAACATACGCGCAATCGTACCAAACGAGTCTCTGTTGGTCAATAGTAAGAAGTACGTGCATGGATGCGTCATACTTGCTAAACTGTCTCAGTATAAACATCTACATAATGAGAAAAGCATATGAATAATGAAGAGACACACACTGGACAGATAAGCACCAATAGTAAGGGTTTTGGGTTTTTTAGAAGTCCAGAACTTGAAAATGATATTTTTATTAGTCCCTCCGACCTCAACCAGGCCCTTAACGGCGACACAGTGACGATTAAAATAACCGGAAAGACTGATGAGGGTCCGTTTGGTGTCGTCACCGACATTATACGCCGCGCCCGAACAAAATACGTAGGAGTGGTTGATAGTCAATCAAGTGCATGTTTTGTGATGCTCGATGATAAAAAGGCATACGCTGACTTCTATATTCCTCAGAATGAACAGAAAAATGCACAGCACGGTGATAAGGTGGTCCTTGAACTCATAGAGTGGAAAAAGGAATCAAAGAACCCTATGGGCAAAATTGTCGAAATTCTTGGTAAAAAAGGAGATAACGACGCTGAGATGAGGGCTATTGTAATCGAGGGTGGTTTCGAAGGTGAATTCCCTCCTGAAGTAGAAGCAGAGGCAAGAAAGATAAAGGATGAACGCGGTGCTATTACTGAAAAGGATGTTGCTCTGCGAGAAGATTTCCGCAGAGTTACAACCCTTACGATAGACCCGGAAACTGCTAAAGATTTTGATGACGCGCTCTCACTTGCTGAAATATCTATAGGCGTCTATGAAGTTGGTGTGCACATCGCTGACGTGTCTCACTTTGTTGACTTTGGCTCAACGCTCGACAAAGAGGCGTATGAGCGTGGTTTTTCTGTCTATCTCGTAGACAGAACGATACCAATGCTACCTGAGATTCTATCAAACGATTTGTGTAGCTTAAACCCACATGAAGACAAGCATGCTTTTTCTGCAATTATCACCATAACAGAAGATGGTGAGGTTAAAGACAGAAGATTTACGAAATCTATTATCCACTCAGACAAACGTTTTTCCTATGAAGCGGCGCAAAAAACATTAAACGCCGGTTCGGGAGAGTATTTTAAAGAATTACAAACTCTTAATCAGATAGCAAAAAAACTTGTTGAAAAAAACCGAAAAGCTGGGTCTATAGAATTTGAAACAGACGAAGTTACGTTCGAGCTTGATGTACAGGGTCGTCCAGTAAGGATCGTGCGCAAAGAGCGACTCGATACGCACAAGCTTGTTGAAGAGTTTATGCTTCTAGCAAATCGTGAGGTAGCCAAGCGCATGTCTACAGCTGTGGAAGATGACAAAGCGGATCTGTCCCTCTACCGCGTACACGACGTGCCACCCATCGAAAGAATTGAAAGTTATTCAACGCTTGTGAAAGCGCTTGGGCATACGTTACCCTTAACGGAAGAAGGTTCGGTAACCTCAAAAGACCTCGGAGCATTTCTTGCCACGCTGGACGGAAAAGCAGAAGAAAGTCTTTTGAAAACGGCGGCTATTCGATCGATGTCAAAGGCGACCTATTCTACTCAGAACATAGGGCATTACGGGCTAGCGTTTGCGTACTATACTCACTTCACTTCTCCGATTCGCCGATATGCCGATCTCGTTATACATCGACTTTTATATAAAGTACTGAAAAGCGATACCATAACCTCAAAAGAGGCAGATTTTTATTTTGATATGATCCCTCACATAACCGAACGGGAATCTGCAGCTGTAGAAGCAGAACGAACCTCCGTTAAATATAAGCATGTTGAGTTTATGCTTACTCACGTGGGTGAGACATTCGAAGGTACGGTTACCGGTATCTCTGAGTGGGGTATTTATGTAGAAGAGAACGAAACAAAAGCTGAAGGAATGGTGAGTTTGCGCTCGCTTGATGATCACTTTACGTTTGAGCGCGAATCATACCGAGTCATAGGAGAAAAAACAAAAAAAGTATACCGACTAGGTGATCCTGTTACCTTTAAGGTCGCACGCGCTGACTTAGATAAAAAACAGCTGGATTACGAAATTGTGTAACAAGACGGACATTTTCTAGACATCTTACTTTACAATTTTTTCTGCCTCCTCCAAATCAATTGAGAGTAGCTCAGAGGTTGATGCGCTTCCCATCGTTACTCCATACAACATTCCTGCTCGTGACATTGTTTCCCTATTGTGTGTTATGAGTATGAGCTGTGAGTACTTTGAAAGTTCTTTTAGTGCATCGCCGTACCTGCGAGAATTCGCTTCATCTAGCGCAGCATCCGTTTCATCAAGAATGAGAAAAGGTGGTGGATTTACTTGAGAAAGTGCAAAAATAAGAGCGGTTGAGACAAGCGTCTTTTCTCCACCAGAGAGCATTGCAACCGACCTTAGTTTTTTGTGGGGCATCGAGAGCGTGACTTCAACCCCTCGCTCCACCTCATCACCCTCCTCGTCGTCAGGTTCAGTTTCCCCATCTCGCTTTTTTAGAGCAACAATGCGCAAGCCAGCACTACCCCCAGTAAACATCTGAGAAAAGAAGGTGGAAAAGAAGGTGCTAATCTGAGTAATTCCCTCTTTAAATTCAGCTTCAATTTTTAAGTGCAAGCTCTCTGCAATCCCAACGAGTTTTTCCGCAGTTAATTCAAGGTCTCTCATCTCAGTCTCGAGAAACTTTTCTCGCTCTTTGGCTGAAGTATACTCAGCCTCGATTTCGCGTGTGTTACCGACTTGCATACCTTCGATTCTCAGTTTTAAGCGTTCAACAGCGTGCTCACGTTCACGTAGAACATCCCGGGTCACTTCTTCGGAGGAAAGCTCACGCGCATTTTTAATATCATCAGTGAACCGAGCTCCAGTGAGGACGACCACCTCTTCAAGCGAGCTATACAAATATGCTTCGTTCTGTCTAAGCGTATCAATTTCTCTTTCAAGTCCCTTTTGTATAATTTCTAGTGAATGAAGCTCGAGCTCGTCTTTCTCTGCGTCACTTTTCTCTTGTTGCTCCTTTTGAAACGTATCGGCATATGCCTTTTCTAATTCTTTTTTTCTGAGGAGAAGACGGTCTTCTTCGTCTATATTCTGAGTTATTTGCTCGTAGAGCTTCTTCAGTTCAGCATGTATATTTTGTAGCTCAGAGTCGTGCTCGGTACGTACCTCATTTTCTTCTCGACTCCCCCCAACCTCAGTAAGAACAAGAGCCTCGGCAACCATTTCTTGAACCAGAGTTATGTCTTCTTCCGTCCGAATCTTCTGAAGAATCTCGCGAATTTGAATAAGGCGCAAAGGTGCGTCCGGGATGTGTTTCTTTGTCTCTCTCGGCGGGGTAAGATTTTCACTTAGAAGTTCAATTTTTGTTTCCAATCGTCCGACTTGACGCTCGAACTCACTTTTTTCTTTTCTGAGACGATTCCATTCACGTGACACTGCTTCAATGTCAGTTTCTAAAGAAGCACGCAGAGTGCGATACTCTTCATCTATCGCGACTTCTTCTATTGCTTCTCCTTGTCGTTCTTTAATTGTCTGTATTGTTTCTGTCGTCTTTTTGTGTTCATGTTCTTTTTGAACAAGCTCTTTTGTACTAAAGGGTAGGTATAAACGGATATACTCCCGAGTTAACACCTCAAGTTCTCCAGAAAGTTCTTTTTTCTTTTGAATAAGCTTCATCTCACGTTCTAAATATCGAACATGGGGGGCAAGTTCTCGTATAAGCGAGCGTATGGAGACGAGGTTTTCTTGTGTTTTGATAAGCTTTTTCAGAGCTTCGTTTTTTTTGTTTTGGTACTGCGTCAACCCGAGAGCTTCCTCAAGGTATTCCTTTCTTTCACGTGAGGTCATCGAAAGCATTTTGTCCGCTTCGCCTTGAGAAATAATATGATGCCCAGCAGAACCTATCTTTGCCTCAGCAAGCATTTGAGTAATATCCTTTAATCGAGCTCGCGTTCCGTTTATGTAGTATTCGTTTGTTGCGTCTCTGTGAATAATTCGTTCAATCTGTATCTCATCAAAAGCTTCACGTATTTCACGTTGTGTATTATCAAAAACAAGCACGACACTTGCTCTGTTAACTCTCGACATACTTGACGAACCATTAAATAAAAGATCTTCTGTCTTCTTGCTACGTAAGGATTTCATGGACTGTTCACCAAGTACAAATCTAAAGCCTTCAGCAATGTTAGATTTACCTGACCCGTTAGGCCCCACAATTGCAGTAATGTGTTTTTCAAAATGAAGTCTTTCTTTTTTTGCAAAAGACTTAAATCCTTTAAGCTCAATGTACTTCAGTTTCATCCTATGTGCTGTGATTACTCAACTAATCCCGCTGTATCGAGGGCTGCTCGTGCTGCGTTCTGCTCAGCGTCTTGTTTTGAAGCGCCAGAACCTTCACCAAAAAGTTTAGGTCCAACAAATACTCCCATGGTAAATGCTTTGTCATGGTCGGGGCCTGTTTCATTCAAAACTCGGTATTCAGGAGTTGTGTTATAAATTTCTTGAGCTTTTTCCTGAAAAAAACTCTTTGCATCTATCCACAGTTTGTCTTTTATAATGGGCTCAATTTTATAAAAAAGGTTGTTCTCTATAAATGTGCGCGCTGTTTCATAGCCCTGATCGGTGTACAGTGCACCCACAACAGCTTCGAAAGTATTAGCAAGTATATAACTTCGAGATCGTCCCGTACTTTTTGCCTCACCCTTTGACAGAAGAAGAAAATCTTCCATACCAAGTTTCTTCGCAGCATCAGAAAGAGAATGGGTGTTTACAATAGCAGCCCTCACGGCAGTAAGTTCACCCTCTGTCTTTTTTGGATACTTCTTATAAAGTTCATCGGTTACGACGAGCTCAAGAACGGCGTCTCCAAGAAACTCAAGTCGTTCGTTATGCCCAAAGCCAAGCTTTTTATTTTCGTTAACGTAGGAACGATGAACAAAAGCCTGCTGTAAAATGTCTCGATGCAGAAAGGTAAGCGCATTCTGCTGTTCAAATTCTTCAATTTTTTTCATAACCACTAGACTTTAGACCTTTTATTCGCTGGAAACAAGTTTTTTGATTGCTTTGGTGACAATGGGAAGAGTATCGTTATAAAAATTAAGATCGAGGATATTTTTAAGTTCAAACCACTTACAATCGTCAAGCCCGCCCTCTACGTCAAGCTGTAGTTCATCAAAAGTAGACCTTGCAAGGAAATACGATACCTTTTTACGAATCTTACCAAGTTCTGGATCAGAGGCGACATACTCATTTTCCCCAAGAGACTCTTCGAGTACCACATCGAGGCCAAGCTCCTCTTTTATAACACGCACCACTCCGAGTTTTTCAGACTCTCCGTCGCGCACGTGACCCTTAGACAACGTCCAGTGTCCAAATACGTCATGCACAAAAGCGAGATAGTAGGTACCGTTATGCTTAGCATAGACGACAGCACCGCAGAGTCGCTTAACCGGCATCTCTTCATACGTTCTGTTAAATTTGCTTTTTTTCTTTGTGCTTTTGTCGTTCTTACCAGGCTCACCCATTTCCTTATATACAGCGCCAAGTACACCATTTATGAAGCGACCACTTGAATCACCACCAAATGATTTCGCAAGTTCTATTGACTCATTAATAGCCACTTTTGGTGGTACCTCCTCCCTACTAGAAAAGAGAAGTTCATATAAGCCCAACCGAAGGATGTTTCGGTCAACTGTTGAAATTTTATCAAGGGGCCAGTCGGGAGCAGCCTCAACAATAATTGCATCAAGTTTTTCTCGTTTTTCTATGATGCCATGAAGAAGATTAGCCATAAAAGAGAAATCCCCCGTATTCGGAGCGAACTCGCGGGCGTTTTCTTCTAGGATTGTAGAAACTGATTCTTCAGGCGCACCGATAAAATCCCACTGAAAAAGTGTTTGTAGAACAATTGATCGTGATAGGTGACGATTCGCCATTTAAAGGTGCGGTACTAATTTAGTAGCTTTATAGTAGTGTACATCAGTTTTAAAAAAGAACCAAGGGTGTTTTACTTTGGTTCTTTCTTTGATTGCTTTTTTTCACGTGACGTTTTTTCACGTACTGCTGACTGAGCTTGTACTGTTGGATCAAAAATCTTTTTTCCTCGGTAGATGCCCGTTTTCATATCAACTCGGTGTCGCAAGTGAAAGCTATTAGTAGTGGTATCTCGTGAAATACGTGGACCCTTAAGAGCGTGGTGGCTCCTTCGGTTTCCCGTATGACCTTTTGTGTGGCGCATTCGTACAGACATAGTGAGTATGATTATACATAGTTCACACATTTATTCAAGTGTCTTTGTTGTTTTCATTGAAAATGAGCACTTTTTTCAAAAAAGAGCGCCGATGAATAGCGCACAGTCCATGCCTTCGAATGGCATCATAATGATAGAGCGTGCCATACCCTTTATTGTTTTCAAATTTGTACTCTGGCCACTTTTTTGCATAGACACCCATTCTTTTGTCTCGAGAAACCTTTGCAACAATTGAGGCAAGAGCGATTGACCTTTCTGATTCGTCTCCCTTTATAAGCGTTGTCTGATTTAGATATGTAGAAGGAGCTTTAAGCGAACCGTCGAGGAGTATGGTGTCAGTTTCTCCTAGTTTAAGTTTCTCCAGTGCATTTTTTGTTGCGGTGCAAAGCGCTTTTGACATACCGAAACTATCAATTCTCCTAGGTGAGACATACGAAAGAGCGTAAGCCACACTTCCCCATTTTGCTTCTTCTTGTAAGATACAAAAAAGCCGCATGCGTTCTTTTTCGGTCAGTTTTTTAGAGTCTCGAACAGTAGCATTAGAATAGAACTGACTCTTTGGTGTTAGTTTTAAAGCGCACACACAAAGCGGTCCCGCAAGAGGGCCGCGTCCAACCTCATCAACACCCACTACAGAGTTCATCTAAAAAGTATACTAGATGTTGGCTTTTTGGCTGTGGAAAACTACAGATGGTATACTGTGTGCAATGTCGAAAAAAGTAGAGTTTATTCACTTGCATACGCACTCTCACTATTCACTCCTCGACGGACTTTCAAAAATTCCTGATCTTATAAAAAAGGCGAAAGAATATGGCATGAACGCCCTTAGCCTTACCGACCACGGAAGCATGTATGGTGCAATTGAGTTCTATAAAGCATGCAAGGCAGCTGACATTAAACCAATTATTGGCGTCGAGGCATACGTTGCCGAGAGAAGTCGCTTTGATAAAGAGCCCGGAATAGATGACAAACGATATCACCTTACTCTTTTAAGTAGAAACAACGAAGGATATAAGAATCTCCTTAAGCTTGTTTCGAAGGCTGCGCTTGAAGGGTTTTATTATAAGCCCCGAATTGACGAGGATCTTTTGCGCGAACACGCGGGTGGGCTTATCTGTCTTACTGGTTGTCCCTCGGGCAAGTTCACCCAACTTTTACGCCAGGGCTCAAAAGAAGGAGCCCGCAAACTTCTTCAGTTCTATATAGATACCTTTGGAAAAGAATATGTGTTTGTTGAAGTAATGAAACACGATGAAGTGGACTGGTATCCCGCACTTTTGCCAGACATTATTTCTCTTGCAAAGGAGTTTGAGTTACCTGTTGTTGCTACGTGGGATTCTCACTACATCTCGAAAGAGGACAAAGAAGCTCACAACACGCTTCTTCACATCAATACCAATAACAAAAACTTTACGCTTGATGGCGACTACTCATTCATTTCCCCACAGATTGCACAAGAAATATATAAAGATATTCCAGAGGCTGTCGCAAATACTCAAAAAGTTGCAGACCTCGTCAATGTAGAACTTGAACTTGGTACGTGGACATTTCCTCGTTTTGACCTTCCAGATAACAAATCAGCTGATACGGTACTCCGTGAACTTGCTTACGCTGGTTTTGAAGCACGAAACATCCCAAAAACTGACGAGTATACCACTCGACTAGAATACGAACTTGAAATTATTAAAAATAAGGGTTTTTCAATTTACTTACTCATTGTTGCTGATCTTCTTCGGTTTGCTCGCGAGAATGACATTTTTTCAACAATTAGAGGTTCGGTTGCGGGTTCTCTTACCACCTACCTCACCGGTATTACTCGAGTGAACCCTATCGAATACAAACTTCCTTTCGAACGTTTCTTAAATCCAGAGCGACCCTCAGCACCTGATATCGATATGGATTATGCCGATAATCGACGTGACGAAGTAATTGCCTATGCGCGAGAAAAATATGGCGCAGGAAAAGTTGCTCAAATTGGTACCTTTGGAACAATGGCGGCTCGAGGTGCCGTACGTGATGTCGCACGAGCGCTTGGATATCCGTATGGTACAGGCGATAAGATAGCAAAACTTATACCGATTGGTTCTCAGGGTTTTCCTATGACAATAGATCGTGCGCTTGATATTGAAGCTGACCTTAAAAAAATGTACACAGAAGATACGGAGGTGCAGGAAATTATAAACTTAGCGCGAAAAATAGAAGGTTCTGCTCGACACATTTCAGTGCACGCAGCGGGCGTGGTGATTTCTCCTACGGACGTTACCGATTATGTACCGGTACAGGTTGATCCAAAGGCAGGAAAAACAATTACTCAGTTTGATATGCACGCGGTTGAAGACGCGGGTCTTATTAAGTTCGACTTTTTGGGACTAAAAAACCTTGCAATTCTTTCACGGGTTATAAAAATAGTACATCGTACTCAGAAGATTGACGTTGATATAGAAGACATACCTCTTGATGATAGAAAAACGTTTGAAATGCTTGCGCGAGGTGAAACCAGCGGTCTCTTCCAGCTGAATGGCTCCGGGATGACGCGCTTCTTGAAAGATTTGAAGCCTTCAACCATTCTTGATGTTAACGCAATGGTTGCTCTGTATCGACCAGGACCAATGGAAACAATACCGAGCTACATTGAACGCAAACACAACCCGAAACTTATCAAGTATCTTGATCCTCGGATGGAAGAGATACTCAATCAATCTTTTGGGGTTATCACCTACCAAGACGACGTGCTTATGATTGCAATAAAACTTGCTGGATATTCGTGGCTTGAGGCTGACAAACTGCGAAAAGCTATGGGTAAAAAAATACCAGCAGAGATGGAGGCACAAAAAAAGAAACTTCTCGATGGACTGATAGAGCACGGTATGGCAAAAAAGCAGTCGGAAGAGCTGTGGGCTCTTATTGAACCTTTTGCCGCATATGGATTTAACAAAGCGCACGCAGCAAGCTACGGGCGCGTGGCTTATCAAACCGCCTACATGAAGGCAAACTTTCCAGTTGAATACATGGCTGCCGTATTAACGGCCGATTCGGGTGAGGTAGAAAAAATAGCTGAAATTATTACCGAGTGTAAGAGAATGGGTATAAACGTACTTCCTCCAGATATTAATGAAAGCTTTGCCGATTTCACCGTCGTCGACGAAGAAAGTGACGGAGTTTCAGAGCAAAAAATTCGCTTCGGCCTTACGTCCATAAAAAACTTTGGAACAGCAATTACTGATTCAATCGTTTTAGAACGCAAAGACAATGGACACTTTACTTCCCTATCAAACTTTTTATCACGCGTACAAGATAGAAATATAAACAAAAAATCTTTGGAATCACTGATTAAAAGTGGCGCTCTCGACTCTCTAGAAGAGCGGGCGGTATGTCTTAAGAATTTGGACTTCTTACTTGCTTTTGCGAAGGAAGCACGAACAGAGGCCGGGCAAGATTCACTGTTTTCACTCCTTGACCAAACGACGACCGACGAACTAACGCTTGAAAAAGCAGACCCGATAGAAGACAAAGTCCGCCTGGCTTGGGAGAAGGAACTTCTAGGTCTCTACGTCTCGGGGCATCCACTAGAAGCATTCAAGCACGAGCTCGAGTTTAGAAAAATAACAATCAATGAAATAAAAGAGAAAGCAAAGAATAATTCAACCGTAACACTGTGTGGAATTATTGAGGAAGTGAAAGAAATTCTTACAAAAAAAGGAGAAAAAATGGCTTTTGTAAAGATTGCAGATTTTGAAGGATCGCTTGAGCTGGTTGTTTTCCCCGATACACTTAAAAGGCTTGCGCCTTTTTTCCAGCTCGAACAATGCCTTTGCGTATCAGGTACGTTTTCTATGAGAAATGGAGAACCAAGTGTTCTTATTGAAAAAGCAAGATTGCTTAAACGCAAAAAAGAAGAGCCTGCAAGAGCGGATGAGCTACAATCGAAATAATGCTATAGTAGGTAGTACTAACATCATAATAGAGTATGAACGAAACACAGATTGAGCGACTTGAAAGGGTGAGGCATTCCTTTGCCCACCTGTTAGCAGCAGCCGTACTTATTCATTTTCCCGATGCGAAACCAACAATAGGGCCAGCAACTGACAGTGGTTTTTTCTATGATTTTTCCTTCTCAGAACCACCTTCACAATCCGACCTTAAGAAAATTGAAAAAACAATGCGCTCCCTTCTAACGTCGTGGACGTCCTTTGAGCAATCAACCGTTTCCAAGGAAGAAGCAATGCGTTTATTTGCTGAAAATCCCTATAAGCTTGAACTCATTGAAGGAATAGTAGAAGCGGGAGAGGAAATTACCCTGTACACTTCAGGAGAGTTTACTGATTTGTGTAGAGGTGGCCACGTAGAATCCATAAAAGAACTCAAAGCAGATGCTTTTGAGCTGACCTCCATCTCTGGTTCTTACTGGAGAGGAGATGAAAGCAAAGATGCTTTAACTCGTATTTCTGGAATTGCCTTTGAAACGAAAGAAGCATTGGATGACTATAAAAGCATGCTTGAAGAGGCGAAGAAACGTGACCATAGAAAAATTGGCATAGAAATGGATCTCTACACCTTCTCAGACCTCGTGGGCGCAGGACTGCCCCTGTTCACCCCAAAAGGAACAATTATTCGAACCGAATTACAAAAAGCTTTGCTTGAATTCAGCAAGGATTTTGGTATGCAACCGGTAACAATTCCTCATATCGCAAAAATTGATTTGTATCATACCTCAGGACATGCTGAAAAGTTCGGGGATGAGCTCTTTAGAGTTATCGGACATTACGGTCAAGAGTTTGTAATGAAACCAGTCAATTGCCCCCACCACACGCAAATATATGCTTCAAAACCTCGAAGCTATCGCGATCTTCCTATTCGCTACATGGAATCCACAATGCAATATAGGGATGAAAAACCTGGGGAGATTGGAGGACTTACCCGCGTTCGAGCAATTACGTGTGATGACGGTCATATTTTTTGTAGACCAGACCAAATAAAAGAAGAAGCGAAAAATATAGCTGAAATAATTAAACGGCTCTACTCATCGCTCGGTATGTACGGCGACCACTGGGTATCACTTTCTGTTCGCGACCCTCTTCATCCAGAAAAATATATTGGTACTGACGAAGGTTGGGTTAAGGCTGAAAAGATGCTCTCAGAGCTTTCAGACGAACTTGAACTCGGAGCACGGCGTATGGAGGGTGAGGCGGCGCTATACGGACCAAAACTTGATTTTATGTTCAAGGATTCACTTGGACGCGAGCGACAGCTCTCAACCATTCAGTTCGATTTTGCAATGCCTGCACGATTTGGGCTTACGTATACAAATGAATCCGGTGAGGAAGAAACTCCCGTAATGATTCATCGTGCAATACTTGGCTCCTACGAGAGGTTTCTTGCGATACTTATCGAACACTTTGCTGGTAAATTTCCTCTGTGGCTTTCCCCAACACAGATTGTGCTTATTCCGATTTCAGAAACACACTACTCAGAAACAAAGCTTGTCGCAGAAAAACTTGAAGAAGCTGGGATCCGCGTTGAAGTCTTTGGTGATAATAATTCACTTGGAAAACGAATTCGTAAAGCAAAGCTCGAGCGAGTTCCTTATATTGGAGTCCTTGGTGACAAAGAAGTTGAGTCTCATACGCTAACCGTTGAATCAAGAGATTCGGATTCAAAAGAAGTTTTAGAAACTGAATTTCTTATTACAAAACTGCAGTCAGAAATTTCGACGCGAAGTTTAAAAACGTCATAACAAAAAAAGCCAGCATCATGCTGGCTTTTTTAATTAGATTGTTTCTTTATGCAAGAATTTCTAAGATTCGTTCATTGTTGATTTTCACAAATCCATCTTCGCGAGGATAGGTAGCTTTTGCTCCATCTATAACTGTTGAGAGAAGCTCTAGAGAAGGACCTCCTAGTGCTTGAGACTTTGTCACAACCGCCTTTAATGCATCTTCAGAAAAGAGAACCTTTTCTTCATGGGCATGTGAGCGAAGGATTTGTAATTCCTCAGAATCTAGTATTATTACCTCTTCTTCTTCAACAAACGTGTCTCCAAAAAATGGTGTCTCAACAGAATCAGCGGGAACTCCGGACTGTGGAGCATAGGCCGTAGCGGTGCTTTTAACAAAGACGCTTTTAATCTGTTCTTTTCTTGCTGGATTTAGAAGAGCAAAACCAAGCGCTCCTGCCCAAAGAGTAAGCGCAAGTCCAATAAGTGAGAGTCGAAGTACGTCCCCTGCTCCTGTATAAGGAATTTCGGTAAGATACACGTAGCCTTTTTCGTCATTTGGAACGAATCTTGTTTCAAGTGTTACGTTATGATCATTTCGAAGAGTACCCGATCCTGATTCAGCTCGTTTTTCTCGGACAACAATGCGCAACGCAACGGTGTCTTCACTACAGTCGTTTGAAACTATTAGTTCAACGCGATATGTTCCGCTGTCTTCTATCCGCCCGCTCAGTACTCCCTTATCTTCATCAAAACTGAGACCACGAGGGAGATACTTAACGTCATAGGTATCAACATCTCCGCCCTTAGTTTCTATTTCGTACTCAAAACGTTCATTTTCATTGACATAGACACGTGTTTCGTCGAGAACGATAGTAACATCCTCACATCGTTCATTACGTGTTGCACCATTCACTTCACCTGGAAGCACGCTGGTAGTGAAAGCAAGCACAGCAAATGAAAGTGCAAGAATTCTAGTTGTTTGTTTTAGTAAGCTATTCATATATATACGATTACGTAAGATTAATTATATAGTGTTTTATTACAGATGTCAATACTAGCGAGCGGTGTCATTCACGAGCTCAGCCTGTATGACATATCTATCTTCTTTGGCACCAAATGAGTTGCACGTAGCAAGAGTGATAGTTGGCTTCTCTGCTCCAAAATTAACCCGAACCTCGCTTTCTTTTGCGAGCACATTAGAAGTCACTCGGTAGATAAAGCGATTACCATCTACATACAGTTCAACGGTGTCTCCAATGCGTAAATCTTTAATGCGATTAAAGACCCTAAAATTTTCATTTCTTACGATTGGTAGAAAGGAGCTATGGCCAAAGAAGAGCAAGTTTGCATCTTCATGGAGGTAACCAGATCCTGGATAGTAGACAACGCCATCAAGAAGTGCAGTATCAAGAACGGCATAATCACGTGAACGTGGATTGACTATTGTTGCATCAAGTCCAATTGAAGGAGCAACCAAGCGGTCTGGTATTGGGGGTGCACTGTTTTCTGCTTCCTTTTTAACAGGTTTTTCGAATTCCACAAGGCCCTGAGATTGCGTTACGCTCTTTGCCTCTGCCATAACTGCTGAGACAGAGATAAACACGGGTGCATAGAGAGCACAAAATAATGTTGCAACAGAAAGCAATGATACCGCTAATCCGGCAGTAAATGGGCCTTCCGTGTCTATTTTTTCTTTCTCAGTCATTGACATATCAGATTTTCAATATATAATCCGCATTAGAAATATTTCTTTTGTGAACAGATGTTAAGTGAAGTGTATTGCTATATATACCACTATTTTCAAGTATTGTCAATAGTTTCATTCCCCTTTATACGTAACGTACCATAATCTTATGAACAACGAAGAAAGAACGACACAAATGAGTGAGGAGGAGCGATCTTCCGAAGAACGGCGACTGGAGAACGATGAACCGGGTCGTCCTATTTGGATTACCATTCTTGCTGTTGCAGGAATACTTGCTGTTATTTTTGCACTTGGCATCAGCGTGTTTCAGCTTGCAACACGAGGGAGCGACCGAGTTTCTGAAATTACAGCTGGACTCGGTGGCCTTTTCCAAAGAAGTGAGAGAATCGTTCTCAGAGTAGACAAATCTACGGTTAACTCGGAAGACGAGGTTACTATTTTTCTTGAACACCGCAACAAAGACAGGGGCGAAAATGGTATCTATACTGTTCAAATTGATTGCGAAGAAGAAGTAACGGCTCGCCTAAACGACACTCTAGTTGCTTGCAACGAAGAGATTGAGTTGGGAAAAGAAACACCTGAATCCTTTACGGTCACACTTCAAGCAGAGAGCGAGCGCTATACTGACATACCCGTTATTGTTCGCTACGTGGGAGGAGATGAAGTTGTCGAGACAGACACACTTCTTACTGTGGTAAACACCGACATTGCGTCGACACCAACCAAAGATGAAGATGCAAACGAAGATTCAGATGAAAAAACAGTAACAGACGCAGAAGATTCAGAAAAAATAACAACACCTCAGTACATAACCGTAAAACGATACGGCGGTAGGTACTCTGATCCAAATGGTATAGCGGATTTACGCGTTAGTATTACAAACACGGGCATTATTAGGAACGGAGACTTCAGAGAACGAGATGAAGTAAGCGAAAATGAACGCGCTGCTCTTTCGTTTACAGTCAGCAACGCAGGTACTAAAGAAACAGGGACGTGGTACTTTAGTGCTCTACTTCCAACCGGTGAAACGTACTACTTTAAATCCGATACTCAACAGAACCTACTTCCAGGAGATAGAATTGAGTATATTCTCGCTTTTGACGATATCGAAGGTAGGGGGGATACGAAGCTCTACGTGTATGCTGATCCGGTTAACTCTTTGGCGGAACTTTCTGAGATTAACAACATCGGGGAAGCGGTCTTCGACATCCGATAGAAAAACAGTAAAGCTCACATTAAAAAACACTCTTTAAATAAGAGTGTTTTTTAATTAAACTGTGTACGTGAAGCTTGCCTTTAAAGGTCAAGTGTTGCTGTTTTGGCGTTTGACTGGATAAAAGATTTTCGAGCTGCGACATCAGTCCCCATCAAAATATCAAATATCTGGTCTGCACCTTGTGCGTCATCAATGTTAACTTGCTTTAACACACGGACACTTGGGTCCATGGTCGTCTCCCACAGCTGATCTGCGTTCATTTCTCCAAGACCCTTATACCGCTGAATGGTAAAGTTCTTCTTCTTTTTTGGAGTTTCTTCGCTTCCTTCTTCCTCAGTTACATCCTCGATTACCACAACCCCCCGATCAGCTTCAGGCTCTAATCCTTGTGCTTTCAAAAAATCGTCCTTACTGCTCTCGGTGTAGAAGTAGTGAGATTCTTTTCCTCTTGATACTTTATAGAGTGGTGGTTGCGCAATATAAAGGAAACCTCCTTCGATAACGGGCTTAAAGTAACGATAGAAGAGAGTAAGTATCAGCGTCCTAATGTGCGCACCGTCCACATCCGCATCGGTCGCAATGATAATTTTGTGATAGCGAAGTTTTTCAATATCAAACGTTTCACCAATAGCAGTACCGAGAGCAAGGACCAACGACTTGATTGAATCAGAACCGAGCATGCGGTCAAGTCTCGCACGTTCTACGTTTAAGATTTTCCCTCGTAGTG
>JBBDJZ010000021.1:0-4697 GCA_040879625.1 Minisyncoccota bacterium
GATAGTGCGCTTGGCGTCCCTCGTTCTAAGTCCCCTGGTTGGACAATGCGGTTGCTTGAAGATGAAATGCTCGCCTGGTCTGTTTTTCTTCAAAAAACACAAATAGATATGGTTCCAGAGGGTGAGCACATTAAGGAACTTTTCAAAAAGACCAAAATAACTCCTCTTCGCGAAGCAATTAAACTTATATAGTGGGACCTAACTACTTTTAGTGGTGGTGATGAGCGTGTGCTTTGAGTATTCGATCCTCCTTGTTTATTAGGAGAATTGCAAACCATGTGGTAAGCGGCACTGCGAGAACGAGACCAATTGAACCCACGAGGGTTCGAATGACTTCTACCGCAAAAATTTCACGGTTGATAAGGAGAAGTGGGGAAATGTCAGATAGCGAAAAAAGCATCAGAAGAGGAAGGGATGCGCCCGTGTATGCAAGCGCGAGTGTATTTACAAGAGCTGATATATGCTCACGTCCCACTCGCATGGCACGGGTGTACAATTCTTGTGCTGAAAAATTTTTGTTTGCGAGCTTCAATTCAGCGGTCAGCGCGGTTTGTGAAATTGCAATATCGTCAAGCACACCGATTGTACCAATGATAATTGAGCCGAGGAGTATTCCCGATAGATTTAGTTCCCCGCCAGTATTCAAATTGAGATAAATCGCAGCATCGTCTCCATAGCCAGAAAGACTTGCAAGTGATACTGCGATTTGCGCAAGAAGCGTCGTAACAAGGAGTGTGGTTGTTGTTCCAAGATATGCAGCGAGCGTTGAAGGTGCGAATCCGTGTGTAACAAACATTACAAGGGCCATTATAAGGATGGAGAAAAGCATGCTTACAAGAACAGGTGGAGCTCCTGAGAGAAGCATCGGAACAAGAAAGAAAAATATAACAGCAAAGACCGCAATGAGTGAAATAAGAGGCCGGAGACCCCTCCAGCCCGCAAACAAAAGAAAAGTGACAATAAATAATCCTGTAAACACGGCTAGTACACCACGTCTGTCTGTTTCGGCAACTGAGTAGAGTTCATCGCCCTTATTTGTTTCTAAATAATTTACAAAAATAACGTCTCCTTCCCTCAGTTCAATATAGTCGTTCAAGAACTGTACTCGCTCACCTTCTTTATCACCCGAGAGAAATTCAACAATAATTTCTTGTGAAATATTAAGTACATCAGTTCCCTCTACCAACTCATCGTTTTCGCTGACAATGCGCACCACACGAGCCCTTAAGAGCTCTTGATTCTCTGATAACAACTCTTGAGCGGTCGTATGTAGCGGGACAAAAACAAACGAAGTAACTATAAAAAACAGTGCCCAGAGTATTCCTTTTTTCATCCATAACATTGTTGCATATTGCGCTCGGCTTGTCAGGGCTTTATGATGCCATAGACACATATATGAAAAAAACACCTTCAGAAGAGATAGCCAAAAAACGTGCCCAATACGTCAATAAAGAGCTTAAAAAATTGTTTCCTGATTCTCTACAGACGCCACTACACTTTTCGACTGATATTGAGCTCCTTGTGGCGGTAATACTTTCAGCGCAAACAACAGACAAAGGGGTAAACGCCTTAACCTCCTCTCTTTTTACAAAATATACACATGCAAAAGAATACGTACACACACCTCTTCCTTTGTTAGAAAAAGACCTTGCAACTATTAATTATTTTCGAACGAAAGCTCGGCATATTCAAAGAGCAATGAGTATCATAAGCGAGAAGCATGATGGAGAAGTTCCAGGTAGCATGTCTGAACTTCTTGAACTTCCCGGTGTGGGACGAAAAACAGCAAACGTTGTCTTGGGACATCTCTTTGGTATTGTTGAAGGTATCGCGGTAGATACTCACGTTGTTCGTTTGTCAAACAAATTTGGATTGGTGCGCGGAAGAGATCCGCACAAGATAGAACGAGAGCTTATGCGACTCCTTCCACAAAAGGACTGGTGGGAATTTTCGTACAGAATCAAGGCGTACGGTAGAGAAATTTCCCCTGCGCGGCGTGGCTTAGATGATCCTATTTCGCTTAAGCTTATCGAAAAAGGATTACTCCCGAGAGTGAGAATTAGTTGTACACAGACTAAGCCCTAACAGGACTGTTCATAACAGAAAAAACGTTGTATACTATATTGTATGAAAAATAATAAAACAGTAGTAATAAGTATCGCAATACTTCTCTTGCTCGTAGTTGGGGTTGCCTTTCTCCTCTTTACCCGAGAATCAAGAGACGATGTTGTTGTGGAAGATGAGTCAGGATTTACCAGCGTAAGTGGTGATGAGCGAAACTCAATAATCGTTAATGATCAGATACCTGGCGAAACCGTCTTTTTTCAAAACTTAACCCTTGAAGACGATGGTTTTGTTGTTGTTCGCTCAGGGGACGGCGATAAACCAGGGGAAGTTATTGGTTCGCTCTTTGTAGAAGCGGGCGCTGATCAAAGTGGAAATGTAGAACTTAATGAGTCAACAACAGAAGGTGGAATCTACTATGTTGAACTGTATGTTGACTCTGACGGTGATGGAGAGTTTGATGAAAACACTGATTCTCTTGTGCGTACTTCTGGCGGAAGTGTAGTAAGAGTTCAAATCGAAACAACAGAAGACCTTCCTGAGATAAAGGGATAGAGAAAATCATGGGAAGTTGCGCCTAATGAAAAACCAACGTCTGTACGTTGGTTTTTTATTATTTACATGGGTTTCAGGTTGTAAAACTCTTATTACTCATCTCTCAGCGGTGCGTTTCTGACTATGCGAACAATTTCATCGGGGTCTTCTGTTATGTCATAGAGGTTAACATCCTCAGGGTTAATGGTTTTATGATTTTTCAGTAACTCGTCTTGAATAAACGAATCAAGTTTTCCCCAGTACTCCGTACCGACGAGAATCAAAGGAACGCGGGGTATTTTTTTTGTCTGTACAAGAGTTATAAGCTCAAAAAATTCATCAAGTGTGCCAAAACCACCAGGAAAAAAAAGATACGCCTCAGCTGAAAACGCAAGTAATACTTTGCGAGAAAAGAAGTATCTAAATGAAAGATGTTCGCTGACATATGGGTTTAGCTTCTGTTCAAAAGGCAGTTTGATGTTAAAACCAACAGACTCTCCACCAGCCTCGTGTGCACCCCTATTTCCCGCTTCCATTATTCCACCCCCTCCACCCGTGACAACGGTATATCCTTCTCGTGATATTCTTGCTGCAATATCTCGCGCTTTCTGGTAATACTCATGAGATTCATCGAAGCGGGTAGATCCAAAAAAAGTAACCGACCGACTGTGGTGTCTCATAATTTCAAAGCCATCTTCAAATTCCTGACCTATTGAGGAAACACGTTCCAGGGCGTCATCCTTTCGTTTTTTAAGAATACGTTCTTTTTCACGTATCTCCGTAAACGGCGTTGTGTTATCTTTCCCGTGAGTATCTATATTCATTGTGTCGAGTATACCATATAGCAGAGGAGCCCTCTTTGTGTATAATATGGTCTATGAAATCAGGAATACAAAATGTTCTTAAAGAGTTTAAAACCTTTATCTTGCGGGGTAACGTTATGGATCTTGCTGTCGGAATCATTATCGGCGCCGCGTTTACCTCAATTGTAAACTCACTTGTGAAAGACATCATTATGCCGCCGGTCGGACTATTGCTCAGAGGCGTTGATTTTTCAGATTTGTATATAAATTTATCAAGCGAATCATTTGCAACTTTTGCAGAAGCTCAGGCAGCGGGTGTTCCCACAATCAATTACGGATTATTTATTAATAATCTTATCACATTTTTTATTACGGCAGTCGCCGTTTTCTTTCTGGTACGGGCAGTTAATCATCTTCAGAGCGGAGTAAAAAAGAAGCTCGAGGTCGAAGAGAAGCAAGCAAAAAAAGAATCGGAGCGTGTGTGTCCGTTTTGTTTTGAAATCGTAGACAAAAGAGCAACGAGATGTTCACATTGTACGGCAGAACTTGCTGTTTCTCATCCCTAAGCGTACTCGATATTAAAAAATGAGCTGACACGAAGTCAGCTCATTCACACTCTTTTCTTAAAACAGCGGCAAAGGAGTTCGCCCCCCGTTCCCTTCTTGCAGTTCTGGAGGAAGTATCTTTGCATCTCGCCCCACAACTTTTCCTTTGTACACTTCAAGTGTGGCGTATGAGTCGCGCAACTGAACGCCCTTCTCTAGTGCCAAATCTCGTCGCAAGACAAACGTAAGCGCTCGAGAAATAAGCATTTCGCTGTAGTGTTTTGAGTCCCACAATTCAAAACGCATGCGCGTACCCGTCATGTCTGACTCAAGGTAGGTTCTCTCATCAAACAGCTTTGTTATGTCAACAATGATGGTTGCTCCAAGGAAGTCGCCATATACATAACCCTTGCTCCAGGTAAATGGTTCGACTCTGACCCAAGACCCAATGAACGCAAACGTATCCCCTCGTAACTCAGAGTGCTTCATCTGTGTTAATGCTTCAAGCTTCCTGTTGATATGTAACATTTGAGCAATTGGTCCCTGGACAACAACAGTACGAAGCGTGCCTACCTCTAGGAGCGGAGCAGAGATAGTAATGCGCGACTCTACGTTCACTGTGGGCTCTACTTTTGTTTGAACACGGCTTGATTGTGACTCATCCAGCTCTGAAGACCACGTACTTTTTCCTACCTTAAACGGAGCAACGATGATTCCCGTATCGCAATCGTTCTTTCCAGCGTAGTAGATT
>JBBDJZ010000022.1:0-4682 GCA_040879625.1 Minisyncoccota bacterium
CCCAGAATAGCTGATCCGAAGTCAGCTGTGATATCCATTTCACCACAGGAGCGTTCTCGCACGTGTCTAGTATAGGGTAAAAGAAATTTTTTTGCTAGGAACACAAAATATAAAAACAAAAAAAGCTACTTTGTTACGCTTTATAGATAAAACATGCGTTCTGTACTACAATACCAACAATGAACACAGAAACGTCTTCCTTTGTTCCACTACCACAAGAAGCCCTAGAGGTACTTCAAACTCTTCATGAAGCTGGATTTGAGGCCTATCTTGTAGGTGGGTGTGTTCGCGACATACTTCTTGGCCGAGAACCAGAAGACTGGGACGTCGCAACAAACGCCCTTCCTGAAGAAGTACTGGTGCTTTTTGAGCACAGTTTCTATGAAAACAACTTTGGCACCGTTGGTGTGGTGTTTGAAGAAGCTTCTGACGAACGACACAAGACAATTGAAGTTACCACGTATAGAAACGAAGGAACCTACACCGATAAACGCAGGCCGGACGAAGTTAGTTTCACGAAAAACATTGAGGATGATCTTAAAAGAAGAGACTTTACGATAAATGCTATTGCATTTCTACCTGATTTTGCTCATTCTAATCCATCAGATGTTTCACGTGGAACGTTTATTGATCCGTTCCACGGGAAACAAGATCTTGATAAAAAGACTGTTAGAGCAGTAGGCAACCCCCACGAACGCTTTAACGAGGATGCGCTTCGTAGCATGCGGGCGGTTAGAATTGCAAGTGTACTCAACTTTTCTATTGAATCAGAGACCCGAGAGGCTATTGCAAGCCACGCTTCTGAGCTTGCACACATCGCGGAGGAACGTATACGAGACGAGTTTATTAAGCTAATTAACTCTCCCCACCCAATGACGGGAATGTTTCTCATGGAACGTCTCACTATTCTAGAGCAGATACTACCTGAGTTTAAACCAACGTTTTCCATGGAACAAAACCAAGCACACGCTTTTACCGTATGGGAACACCTGCTTCGCTCATTGCAATATACTGCCGATAAAAACCTTCCATTACACGTGAGGCTCGCTGCGGTATTTCATGATATAGGAAAAGGATATACGCGCGAACGCTCAAAAAAGAAGGATGATTGGTCGTTTTACGGCCACGAAGTGGTTGGAGCACGAATAACTAAGACTATTCTTGAAAGACTCAAATTTGACAGGCAAATGGTTACACGTGTAACCAAACTTGTTCGTTGGCATATGTTTTTCTCCGACACAGATCAAATTACTCTTTCTGCGGTTCGAAGAATGATACGCAACGTGGGAAAAGAGAACGTGGAAGACCTACTCACGCTTCGTAGGGCAGACAGAATTGGCACAGGAAGGCCCAAAGAAAGCCCTTACCGGCTTCGAAAATATGAGTCAATGATTGATGAAGTAATGAGAGATCCCATATCTGTCGGAATGCTTACTATAAAAGGAGACGACATTGTGAGAATAACAGCATCAAGTCCAGGGGCACACGTAGGACACATCCTGCACGCACTTCTTGATGAGGTTCTTGATGATCCTACTAAAAACACCTCAGACTATCTCGAAAGTCGAACAATAGAGCTTTATCGCCTTAAGCCTCACGAACTTGCTCGGCAAGGTAAAAAGGGAAGAGAAACACAGGAAAAGCATGACGAGAAGCTTCTGGAAGAAATACGGCATAAACATTCGGTTACCTAAGAGTGCAAATACAAAAAGACGGCTCAACACAGTTGTTTTAGCCGTCATAAAGCCCGTTTCACAAGAAACGTAGTAGAAATAGGAAAGCCGCACAGTTCGATTTTCAAGTGGGATTAAGAAAAACGACGTGCGGCTTTTAATAGAAGCTCGTATACGTTTTCGTTCAAATATCATGGACACACAGTGCTGAGTCCAGAACAAACATACCGTAGCTTATAACGCAGGTTTTTTAAATTGTATGTCCATCAGGCCTGATGAACGGAATGAACGATGCCTTCTAAAAACCGTATATTACTTTATGGAATCCCAGAGGAATCCCGAAGTTGGTTTCTGTTGGCGTGTATCGCGATACTTCTGTCTGTAAGTATAGAATGTCCTTTAGAATTGTAAAGGACATTCCTGTGGATAACTGTCCTTTATAAAATGTCCTTTATAACAAGTTCTAAAGGACAATGATCTGAGCCACTAACACCAGTGTGATGCACGACGTCTATAAGTACTGACGCTACCTTAGGAGTGAGGAAAAAATAATCAATGCGCCAACCCACATTTCGCTCTCGAGCAAATGTTTTTTGATCCCAGTATGTATACGAATCTACTTTTGATGGATACTTCGCACGAAACGCATCGACAAATCCACTTCGCACAAGCTCATCAACCCAGGCTCGTTCCTCAGGTAAGAATCCAGTATTTTTTTCATTTGCTTTGGGGCGCGCAAGATCAATTTCTTCGTGGGCAGTATTAACATCACCCATAAGTATAATTTCAAAGCCTTTTGCTCTTTGCACAGAGCAATAATTTAAAAAAGCATCGTAAAACCGTAGTTTGTAGTTTAGTCGCTCAGGACCTCCACCCCCGTTTGGAAAATAAACATTAATGACTAATAGTGAACCGAATAGCGCTATGATAATCCGCCCCTCCGCATCAAACTCTTCAACCCCTATTCCAGTCAAGACGGAATCGGGTTCTTTCATCGTATAAAGTGCCGTACCGCTATACCCCTTTTTAAAGGTGTGTGATGAAAAATAGGCATAGTACCCTGGGGGAGAAGTGAGAGCTGAACTAAGCTGTTCTGGATGTGATTTTGTTTCCTGCAAACAAAAAATATCAGGCTTTTTTAGAAGAAGCCACTTAAATTGACCCCTTCTCTCGAGCGCGCGAATTCCGTTTACATTCCAGGATATGATGTTCATTCTAATATCATACCAAATTGACGAAACTACTTTTCTCGTATTGAATGGGAAAAGATATTTGTTCCTTATCACTCTTTGCGACCTTTACGACGACAGCTCCTTACTATGCAGGGTCACTTGGCTCAATTCACAAAAAAAGGGGGTTCACATGAAAATACTCACGCGGCTACCGGTTGTTACTCTACTTATCGTGTCAGCAACATTTCTAGGCGATGAAATCCTGCGTACCTCACTTAGCACCCACGGAATAGCCCTTGCCTTTAATGACAACATGGCCGCCTGCTCAATTCCAACAAACGAGTTTGTTTCCCTCATTCAAAGTATCAACCATGCCGAAGAAAACTTTCTTTTCGGAACAGAAATATCTGTTCCGAGAATGTGGTGGGGGGCTATTCTTGGTCTAAACAATTCACTTGACGAACCACTTGAGCGCAAAGCTCTTGAGCAGAGGATTCTTCAATTAAGAGAAGAGTCGAGAATTATCCCAGAACTTGCGATTTTTCTAAGAATTCAAGAGGTGCGGAGCGAACGAAACGCCCAAGACTTTTTTCTTCTGGTAAGCAGTTTGTGCCAAGCAGGTTTAATTACAAAAGCCGAGATTCACACCGAACGGGCAATAAGGAGAGCTCACGCATCACTTGGTGATCCATACAGCACCTACCTAACTCCGGCTGAGGCAGAAAGATACGTACTTGAATCAGTGCGAGAAATGCATGTCCAAGAAAATGCTGTGGAGAGAACGGGGTTTGAATACTTCGTCCGACTCAGTGAGAACATCTACATTCTGAGGATCAACTCCTTCTTCTCACAGCAAGTGGTAAGCGATGTACGCAGTACACTTGAAAAGATTGTGGACGAGTGCTCATTTCCAAATATCATCCTAGATTTGCGTAACAACCTTGGAGGGTTTACTGATGCATCAATAGGAGTCTCCCAAAGCTTTCTCAGAAACGCCACAATAGCTCAATTTGAGGACAGAGAAGGATTGAGAGAGTCGTTTGTCGCAGATAACGACGATAATAACTTTCACTTCAAATCTATAACCGTACTCGTCAATCATGAAACCGCTTCTGCTGCAGAAATAGTAACAGCAGCGCTTGGCGAGAATGGGGCGTTAATCGTAGGAACAGAGACATACGGCAAAGCCGTGGGTCAACGCGTCCAACATCTCAGGAACGGCTGGGCAGCTCGAATAACAAGTTTTCGGGTGTATTCACCTCTCGGAAATACCTGGCAGGGCACTGGAATTACTCCAGAGATTGACATAGAAACGTTTGTTTTCACGCTTGACGATGAAGAAGAGGGGGGTTGGTCACAGGACCTCCTAAGCACGCACCGTCTTGATCCACTGGTTTTAGCGAGCTACCAGCTCATACGGCAAAGGGAGTCGTGGGACCCCCGCTGTGGACCTTAGGACACTAAAATACTCCAATAATTGGGCGACAAACACATCTGTTTGTCGCCCATTTTTTTATACCAACAACACGTCTTGACACAAAGAAACTTCGTGATATCCTCGTAAGGGATTAACTGATTGTTCGTCTATGTTACCGTGTCGCCGCTCCGCCTCGACCCACCCTCCCTCCCAAAGAACTTCGAGGCGTAAGTCTCCCTGTACATATCCGGAGAGCCGACAAAGAAGAACGTCTTCTTTGTCGTTGCGACACTAGAGCGTAAAAGTAGTCTCCTCACAAACTACTTTTACGCTCTTTTTTTATACAAAAATCACGAAATATTCTTACGACGTATCGTGATACTTTTTATATACTTCTTTAAGACGTTCGTTTGTAACGTG
>JBBDJZ010000023.1:0-4285 GCA_040879625.1 Minisyncoccota bacterium
ATAAACGTATATAATCATATGATATGCAGTTCGAGGACACTAAGCGCGGCCATCTTCATCCGCTTACAATTTTATCCAGAAAAATTATTACTATTTTCAATGAGCTTGGTTTTGAAGTTGTCACCGGCCCAGAAATGGAAACCGAGGAGTATAATTTCGACAAACTGAACGTTCCCAAAGACCACCCGTCCCGCGATATGCAGGATACGTTTTGGATTAAGGATATGCCAGGCATGGTACTCAGGACTCACACCTCTCCTGTGCAGGTGCGGTATATGGAAAACCATACGCCACCGCTCCGCATCATTACGCTCGGACGCGTATTTCGTAATGAAGCAACAGACGCAACTCATGAGGCTCAGTTTTCACAACTTGAAGGTCTTGCTGTTGGTACTGATGTGACACTTGCAAACCTTAAGGCAACACTTGAAACATTTTTTGCTGAACTCTTTGAAAAAGAGATTACCGTACGATTTAGACCAAGTTTCTTTCCGTTTGTTGAGCCAGGCGTGGAGGTTGATATGGAATGCTTCAATTGTTCAGGGAAGGGTTGCTCTATTTGCAAGCAAACTGGCTGGATTGAGATGATGGGGGCAGGCATGGTCCACCCAGCGGTGCTTGAAGCAGCGGGGGTAGACTCAAAAGTCTACCAAGGGTTTGCGTTTGGGGTCGGACTTGAACGCATTGCCATGGCAGTTTTTCAAATTCCCGATCTTCGCTACTTTTACTCAGGAGACCTTCGCTTCGTTCACCAGTTTTAATATGCTTATTTCTCGAAATACACTACAAACTTTTTTTGACGCACCGCTTCCCGAGGCGGACGTACTTGCTCGTGAGCTTACCATGAAAAGTTTTGAGGTTGAGGGTGTGGAAAAGGTTGGGGATGATTATGTGCTGAATATAGACGTGCTTCCTAACCGTGCTTCTGATTGCTTGTCGCATTGTGGAGTAGCGCGAGAAGTTGCACTTGTGTGTGGTCTTGATATGAAAGAACCGAAACATCTGAACGGTGTAACCGAGAAAAATGCAGAGTCAGTACTCGTTACCGCAGAACCGGAAACAACTCGTCGTTTTATCGTGGCTTCACTCTCGGCGCTTGATAACACAATAGAAAGCCCTGAGTGGCTCAAAACTGCCCTCAGAGCCCTCGGAGAGCGCTCAGTAAGCCCAATAGTTGATATTACGAACTATACGATGCTTGTCACAGGACAACCTCTTCATGCGTACGATGCCGATATGCTCGACAAGGTTTCTTCTGGAGTGACGACTTCCTTTCATGTTGGTTTTGCTCGAGAGGGCGAAAAGCTAACAACTCTAGACGGCCAAGAGTGCGCGCTCGAAGAAGCGGCTCTCCTTATTCGGACATCTCCAGAGAAAGAGATTCTTGGGTTAGCTGGGATTAAGGGAGGGGCAGGAACCGCGGTTCATAAAGAAACGACGCGAATTGTTCTCGAGGCGGCAAGCTTCAACCCAACAATGGTTCGCAAGTCAGCACAATCCACAAAAGTTCATACGTCTGCATCAAAACGATTTGAAAACAATGTTCCACCTGAGCGAGCGCGAGAGGGTGTTGAATACGCACTTAAGCTGTTCGGTGAACTTTTTCCCACATACACGCTTGATGCCCTCCATGACTCGTATTTTGAAACGTCTGAAGTGCGAAACATTCATCTTGATTCAGATCATGCTCCGCAACTCCTTGGGATTCCTGTCGATACAGAAGCGCAAGTGATTCTTCTTCAGAAACTTGGATGTACGGTAGAGCGCAAAGAAAAGATTTTTACCGTTACTCCTCCTTGGCATCGTCCTGATTTGGTGCGTGACGTAGATTTGGTTGAAGAAATTGGACGCCTTTCCGGTTATTCCACCATTCAGGCAGAACCCCTCACCCCACTCACACTTTCACTCTCAGAGGAGGTCAAACGAAAAGAGTTACTACGTGACGTGCTCACACAAAGAGGATACAGCGAAATCATTACTCGCTCTTTTCGAAAAACAGGAGACGTAGAGCTTGAAAATCCTTTAGCAAAAAATACACCCTATCTCAGAACAAATCTTCACGAAGGACTTGATGAGGCACTTTTATTTAACTCACAACACGCTGAACTTCTTGAGTTAGAATACGTGCGTCTTTTTGAGATTGGTACTGTGTTTACTCAAAAAAATGAGAGCGTGCATCTCACTCTTGGTATTCAAAAGACCAAGAATGCTCGTACAAAGATTTCTCTTGAAAAAGAATTTGAGGAACTTGAACGAGAAATGCTTGAGCGTTACCAGGTGTCACTCAAAGACTTTGTTTTTAATACTCTAGAAAAAGAGGGAGTCCGTATAAGAGAGTACGTTCTCGATACTATGAGCTTTTCAACAAAAGATTTTTCTTTGAGAATTCCGAAAGAATCTTTTGGTACTTTCAAACAGTTTTCTGTGTACCCGTACGTATTACGGGACATAGCGGTATGGACACCGGAAGGAACAACAGCGAAAGATCTTGAATCTTCCATACGTAACAATCTTGGCGAGGAGCTTCAGGTTGTCACACTTTTTGATCGGTTTGAAAAAGAAGTTGAAGGAAAAAAAAGAGTATCTTTTGCGTTCAGGCTCGTTTTTCAGTCATTTGAAAAAACACTCTCAGATGATGAAATTAATATTCAAATGAGCGCTCTAGAAAAGGCTCTTTCAGAAATTTCGGGGTATGAAGTTCGCTAGTAAATTCTCTGTAATTTGCTATACTAGAACTATTCAGGTGCGTAGCAAATAAACATATTCACGGCCCACAGAGATCCGAAAACAGACGGGGTTTAGTTCTCTCTTGAAAAAATATCATGCCAAAATTCGAAAAAATAAAAAAGTCAAACCATAGTTATGACGCTAAGGACATTACGGTTCTTGAGGGTCTTGATCCTGTCCGCAAGCGTCCTGGTATGTATATTGGTACGACAGGCCCAGATGGGTTGCATCACCTCGTTACAGAGATTTTTGATAACTCACGAGATGAGGCAATGGCAGGGGAGGCAGACCGCATTGAGATTGCGCTTCTTCCTGATAATCGCGTTCGAGTTGTTGACAATGGACGAGGTATCCCTGTTGACAAACATTCAAAGACGAAAGTATCAGCACTAGAAACTATTATGACCACTCTTCACGCGGGAGGTAAGTTTGGCGATGGGGGATATAAAGTGTCCGGCGGGCTTCACGGTGTTGGTGCTTCGGTAGTAAACGCACTTTCAGAAGAAATGGCTGTTGAGGTTCATAAAAACGGAGGTAAGTATGTTCAACACTATACACGAGGCAAAAAAGTTGCTGCGGTCAAAAAAGTGGGGTCAACAGAACACCACGGTACGGTTACTACCTTTAAACCGGATACTGAAATTTTTAACGAAATTGTTCTTGAGCGAAATCGAATTATTACCCACATGCGTCAACAGGCGTACCTTATTAAGGGTCTTAAAATAACAGTACTTGATGCTCGTGAATACGATGGGGGCATTAATACGGAGGTAATCTATCTTGAGGATCAGAGGATGGATGTTCCTACGATGTCATTTTATTTTGAAGGAGGGTTAGTTTCGCTTATCAAGTTTTATAATCGTCACCAAAAGCCGATTCAAAACACCATTTTTTATGTTGAAAAGGAAGCTGATGATGTAGGTGTTGAAATTGCTCTTCAGTACGTTGATGATTTTTCTTCCAAGATTTTTCCTTTTGCGAACACCATATACAACTCTGAGGGCGGTACTCATATCACTGGTTTTAAAACTGCCCTGACAAGAACACTCAATACTTACGCTCGAGCCAACAACCTTCTTAAGGAAGCGGATGAGAACTTTACCGGAGATGATGTGCTCGAGGGCTTAACTGCCGTCATTTCGATTAAAATGCCTGAAATTCAGTTTGAAGGCCAAACCAAAGCAAAGCTCGGTTCAACAGAGGCACGTGGAGCTACTGAAAACGTCTTTTCTGAAGCATTTAGTGCATTTTTGGAAGAGAACCCTGATGAGGGTAAGGCGATTATTGCAAAGGTTCTCCTTGCTCTTCGAGCGCGTAAAGCAGCAAAAGCGGCAAAAGACAGTATTCTAAGAAAGGGGGTGCTAGAAGGAATGACCCTGCCCGGTAAACTTGCTGACTGCCAAAGCAGAAAAGCGGAAGAAAGCGAGCTGTTTATTGTTGAGGGAGATTCTGCCGGTGGTACCGCCAAAGCTGGGCGAGACAGAAGGATTCAGGCAATTCTTCCACTACGAGGGAAAATCTTAAACGTAGAACGTGCGAGACTTGACCGCATGCTCGG